>JBLHOX010000084.1:0-9556 GCA_047623725.1 Dokdonia sp.
GAGGATAAAAAAATGCAATTCAAATTTTATATTGTCTAAATGTTGTCTAAAATATAGCATAAAAAAACGTAAACTATTATAGATAAAGAGTTTACGTTTTTTAATTGTGGAGTCGGGCGGACTCGAACCGCCGTCCAAACAAGTAACAAAAAAGCTTTCTACACGTTTAGTTTCTAATTAGTTTTCGTGCAACCACCGGTCAGAAACTACCAAGGATTACCTTATTCTCAATGTAGCTTCGCGATTGTATCAAGATACTACAAAAGCTAGGTTTACTTTTACGAAGTCACTATATCGATTGCCGTAAACCAAGGCTCTCGAGTGACTTCCTGCTTGTCTACCTTGTAGACCGAGGCATTATCCTACTTTATTCGGATTATGCAGCTAGGGCGTAGTTGTTCTCGCCGTTTAAAAAGTTTGAAATATGATATTTACGAGCTATATCCCAGCGCTCGACGTGCTTACCATTTGGTTAATCTCGCTGTCAAAACCAAATCGACCCCTTCCATGAGTTAGGTACACAGAGCGTACCGTTATCGAATTAATACTGAACTTGTTTCAGTATCTCTTCTGAACTACATTCAGAATAAACTCGATATCTCATCTGTTTTCAATGAACAATTCTCAAATCTAAAAAAATAAAATTTGAAAATATATGTGTTTTGTATACGCTTTCGCGAAAGCAAAACAAGTCTGCAAAGATAGGACTTAAACCCATATATTTGCGCTGTAATTATGTCAAAAGATGTACCAAAGTGCATATCTGACAAATCAACCGAAAATAAAAGAGATATTCATGAAGTTTGCTATTATAAAAGAACGTAAAAATCCACCAGATCGTAGAGTTGTGTTTTCACCACAAATGCTTGCAGAAGCAAGGGCACAATTTCCAGAAGCTTCTTTTGTAATTGAATCTTCAGATATCAGAATTTTCTCAGATCAAGACTATGCATCAGAAGGGTTTGAGATAGTTCAAGATGTATCTGACGCCGATGTGATGCTGGGCGTAAAAGAAGTGCCTATGGATGCACTTATCCCAAATAAAAAATACTTTTTCTTCAGTCATACTATAAAAAAACAACCCTATAACAGAACCTTGTTAAATGCAATACTAGATAAGCATATAGAAATGTATGATCACGAGGTAATCACTAAACAGAACGGAGCCAGGCTGATAGGTTTTGGTCGGTATGCAGGATTGGTAGGCGCTTATAATGGATTCAGATTACTAGGAATACGCGATGGAATTTTTGAGTTACCCAAAGTAGAGCACTTAAAAGACCTTGCTGAGGTAAAAGAAGAATTAGATAAAATTACACTTCCCAATATTAAAATTACGCTTTCTGGAACTGGAAAGGTTGCAAATGGAGCCAAAGAAATTCTAGATCACCTCAACATTAAAGAGGTAACCGACGCCGCATACTTGTCTCAAGATTTTGATGAGCCCGTATACTGCCTTGTTGATGTCATGGAATATAATAAACGCACCGATGGAGCAGAAGGTGATAAATATGCTTTTTATAAAGATCCTTCAGGATATGAAAGTGATTTTATGAAGTATGCAAAAGTGACAGATTATTTTATTGCAGGTCATTTTTATGGAGATGGCGCTCCTTTCTTATTTACACGAGAAGATGCCAAACATCCAGAATTTAAGATTCGCTTGGTGGCAGACGTTTCTTGTGATATAGATGGCCCTGTGGCAAGTACCATACGCCCTTCTACGATAGCAGATCCTTTTTATGGATATGATCCCGTAACAGAAACCGAAGTTGAAATGACAGCACCTGGAGCTATAGCCGTGATGGCGGTAGATAATCTCCCTTGTGAATTACCTAAAGATGCGAGTGAAGGTTTTGGCGAAATGTTTGTAAAACATGTCATTCCTTCCTTTTTTAATAAAGATGCCGACGGCGTTTTAGAACGTGCATTAATGACACAACATGGAAAATTAACACCACGCTATGACTATTTACAAGACTATGTAGATGGTAATTAGATAAATTCAAAAATGCAATAATACTATAAAGAGTATATGTTAATTTAAAATGTTTAGTTAGAAAATTGTAAATTAGTAAAATATTTTCAAGCCCTAAATTATGAAAATTAATAAAAGTCTACTCATCATACTTATAAGTATGAGTACAATCGGCTATTCCCAAGTTGGCGTGAATACTACGGAACCTACTAGTACACTGGATGTTAATGGTACACTTAGAGTTCGTAGTATGGATTCTAATGACTCTTCAAATGCTAGATTCATTATAGGATCAGATGAGGATGGAAATATTATAAATCTTGAATTAGGGGGTAATGTTTATATAGATGGTAACGTCATTCGCTACCGTTCTGAGAATGAGAATATAGGAGAGGTTGAACCTTATGATGATGCTGAAGTTGATAATGTAAACTTAGTGATATTGGCCTGGAGGGACTAATAGTGACAGGTCTGTAATTAAAATCTTTTCTAATGCGGGTGATTTAATAATTACTGGAATAGACATTTCTGGAGCTGGTAGTACAGCATTGGCAAATGGAAGATCCTTTTATATTATGGCTGTAAGCGGTAATATAACATTCATAAGTGAAGATCCAGGTTCATTACAAGAAAATCAATTTATTCTTGCAGATGGAAATCCAATTAATATTAAACAATAAGAAATGATACGTGTTATGTATGATGCTTCTATTGGTGGAGGCGCTCCTGGGAGATGGGTGATAATGAGTAAGCATTAATGTTGCTTTTACTGAGATCTGTTATCGCTTAAAATATTCTGTTACTTTTTATTGAGATATAATGAATTATGATATGTATAGTTGTTAGCAATAAGGCAGATTACCTAGAGTTATTTTTAATTTCCTTAAGATTTGGCGTATAATTTGTTGTTAGTTTATAGCTGCTTATACAATCTATAACGAATAAATAATTAGTACATCTACAGACTACTGTATCATAAATTATTTTAAATAAGCACTTTTATTATTTATTCAAATACTGTAATAATAATGGTACAACCTTATTTTCATTAAATGGTTTAATAATTATATCATTCATCTTCGTAAATAATTCTTGGCCCACTACCTTTTCTTTTTCTACAGCAGTTAATGCTATTATTGGAATAGAAGAATTATTTTCTCTTATTTTAGAAGTCGTTTCAAAACCATTAATATCTGGCATATTTATGTCCATAAGAATGAGATCAAAAGCTTCTTCTTTTTCTAATGCAATAGCATCAAATCCGTTATCTGCAATTGTTGTCAAACCTCCATATTCTTCAATAAACTTACTGCTAACCAAAAGATTTATCTTGTTATCATCAACAATAAGTATTTTACTGCCTTTAAAAGGTTTGATAGACTTGTAGTCTGGCACAACTGCGATAGCTTCATTTTCAGGAAGTGTAAACTCCATAGAAAATGAAACAGTTGTTCCTTTTCCTACGACACTTTTTAAAAGTAAATCTTTATCTATCTCAGTTAATAATTTTTTTACAATAGGCAGCCCTAAGCCTGTCCCCATAAAATTCTCACCTTCACCTATTTGTACATATTCGTCAAAAATAAATTTTTGTTTATCTTCAGAAATTCCTATTCCATTATCATCAATAACAAAATGAAGATCAAGAGTACGGTTATCTTTTTTTGAGCTATTTATAGTTATTGATATAACGCCATCATTTGTAAACTTTGCTGCGTTAGAAAATAGGTTAATTAGAATTTGAGAAAGTTTTATACGGTCACCTATAATAATGTTAGGTATAGAGTTTTCAATATCAATAGTGTAGGTATTTGGGTTTTTCTCACTGAGGTATTTTGATAAGTTTGCCGAACCTTGCACAAGTTCTCTCAAATCAAAGCTATACGTTTTCGACTGTATGGCAGGTGAAGATCCAGAATCAAGCTTGTTGAATTGAAGAATATTATTTATTAATGCTAATAGATATTCTGCCGAGAATTTTAAAGATTGAAGGTTAGATTCTCTATGTTTATCTTCTTTTTGATGAAGAAGTATATTAGAAATTCCGATAATCCCATACATCGGTGTACGAAGCTCGTGAGTGATGTTTGAAAAGAGAATGCTCTTAGCTTTAGATAATCGGTCGCTATTTTCTTTAGCTTCTAGATATTGTTTGTTTTTTTCAGTAAGACTTACTACTAATTTTTTTCTATTTATATACGAGTAAAGTAAAAATACTGAAAAAAGGAACAATATTCCAGCTGCTATTTTAATCCATAAAAATGTGACTTCCCTTTTTGCTTCCCGTTCTCCTATTTTGTTTACTTCTTGCTGTTGAGCTAATATCTTTTTTATATCGGCCACTTTGAATTTGGCAGTAACAGTTTCTATAGCATTTATTTTATCGTTTTTATATTTGGCTGCCTTCAGACTATCTAGGGTAATCATTGAAGATTAGGCAGCATTGTAATTGTCTAACTTTTTGTAAATAAGAGATCTATAGTCATATACATCTATGAGTCCTTCGGTATAGTTTAATTTTTTAAAAACCTTTTCACTGGCATCAATATTTTTTATTGCCCCAGCGTAATTTTGATTATAATATTTTAGTTTTCCAGAATTTAGTTCTTGGCTCCCTATGAATCCTGTAAAAGTACTATCATTAATGTACCTCTTTGTTCTATTTACAAACTGCTTAGCTCTCTCGATCTCTTGCAAGTCGATAAGTATTTTAGTAGTATTTAAATGTAAAATTAAAAGTGAATTTGTGTCATTTAATGAATCTGCTATAGGTATTGTCGAGGTATAGAGTTCTATAGCTTTTCTTTTTGATTTTATATTATCTTGAAGTGCCTAGAAGTTTGCGCCGTCTATTTGGGATATGATTTTACTTTTTGCATCGCCTAGTTCTTTGGCCCTCTCTATTGATTTTGTAAAAGTAATTCTTGCCATCACGGTATCTTCAACGCTTAAATAAGCAGATCCTAAGAAGCTAGCAGTAGATACATATCGTCTATAATATTTTATACTATCGGCTAGTTTCAAACCTTTTTCACCATACTCAATAGCTTTGTCATAATTTTTCTTGTAAAATTCTTTTTCTAGTCGTGTTCTAAGCGTGTCTACTTCATTGGTTTCTTTGGTAGTCTTGTAGTTTTGCGGTGCTTTTTCTTGACTTTCAACAGAAGGGGACAAAATAATAAAGAAGAATATTGTTAATAAAAATTTGTACTTCAGAATCCTGAGATTATTATAGCCATTATAAATATTTTCAATCATATTTTAGAATATGTATTGTCCTAAGGGTTTTATATATCACTAATATAAAAGTTAAATATCTCATAAGAAAATTTTGGAATATATCTTTTGACTGTATCTTGTATAAAAAATATGCTTTTATATGAAAGTATTAATAACTGGAGCCACTGGTCTTGTAGGTAAAGAAGTGACTCGACTGTGTCGAGCTCAAGGTATTTCGGTACATTATCTTACAACATCTCAGAAAAAAATAAGCTCAGAGCCAGATTACAAAGGATTTTATTGGAATCCTTCTACAGATGAATTGGATATTGCTTCGCTCGAAGGAGTCGATGCGATTATTCACCTTGCAGGAGCATCTATTGCTCAGAAGTGGACCTCTAGAAACAAACAAATCATTAAAGACAGCCGCATTAAAGGTGCACAATTGTTGTACCATGCTTTGGCACGCTTTCGCGAAAGCGGAAACACCCCTTCTGTAAAACATATCATATCTGCAAGTGCTATAGGATGTTACCCTTCATCACCTACAAAATTATATAACGAAAAATATCCGAGCTACGCTTCAGGTTTTTTGGGAGAAGTCGTACAAGAGTGGGAGGAAGCTGTATTGGAGTTTCAAAAGCTTGATATCGCTACGAGCCTTATTCGCACAGGAATTATTCTGGATAAAATGGCTGGAGCACTTCCTAAAATAGTAAAGCCCATTCGTTTTTTTGCAGGAGCACCTATAGGTACTGGGCAACAATGGCAATCTTGGATTCATATAGAAGATATGGCGCGTTTGTACATGCATATCTTAACAGAAGAATTAACGGGGATCTATAATGGTGTCGCTCCTAGTCCTGTAACAAATGAAAAACTGACAAAAGTAGTGGCACATACCATTAAAAAACCACTTTTTTTACCCAATGTGCCTAAAAAAGCACTAAAAATACTGCTTGGAGAAATGGCGACCATTGCATTAGAAAGTCAAATGGTCTCTTCCGAAAAAATTCAAGAAACAGGTTTTGTGTTTACATACCCTAGGGTTGAGCAAGCTATAGAAAACCTCTTGTAAAACAGAAAAAGCCATTTCTTAGAGAAATGGCTTTTGACTATATGTTAGGATGATTTAAGCTTTTTTCGCTTTAAGCGAAATAGTAATCTCCATATCATCACCTATAAAACCATCTTTAAGATCGTCGAGTATCGTTTTTGACTTAAACTCAATACCCCATTGTGTACGATTTATTGTAAAGGTTTTACTTCCTAATGTCATCGTATCACCACCTACAGTATAGGCTACAGGGAATTCTATGTTTTTGGTAATTCCTTTTAAAGTAAGATTTCCTTGCATCATTCTTGCATTTCCTTCTTTAGTAACGCCAGTGACTTCAAAAGAAGCAGTTGGGTGTTTTGCTACATTAAAAAAGTGATCTTCTTTGCCATCAGCAGTTCCTTTTAAATGTGCTTCTAAATTTGCTTTACCATCACCTTCAAGATCGGTAACCGTGATGCTGTTCATATCTATCACAAAAGATCCTGTAATCTTATCTCCAGCTACTTGCACAGATCCTGATTGTATATTAATCGTTCCTTCATGAGCGCCAGCAGGTTTTGTTCCTCTCCACGTAATGGTAGAGTACGCCGTGTCTACAGTATAGGTCGTTGCTTGTGCCTCAGGAGTCGCTACTTCTTTTGCAGTGGTGCCATCTGTTTCATTTTTGGTGTCACTTTTACAAGCAATTGTACTTACCAAAATAGCCGTAATAGCAAATGTATTTGCAATTAATTTTTTCATTATAAATTGTTTTGATGTTTTAAAAAGCGCAAAGGTACATAATACAGAAACGCATATATTTTAATTTTATATTAAAAATACATATAGTGAAGTATACATAATTAGCTAATTATACAATGACATTTTGACATTTTTTCCAGAAATGGCAGTACTTTTGCCACCTCAATTAAAAATTGAAGTAGTTACCAATTATTATGGCAAAAAAAGATAACACACAAGAAATAGAAGATATTCATGCAGATGGGCATCAAGATGGAGATATTGCAACAGATACAGAAAATGAAGCTACTATAGAAATAAGTGAAGTAGATCAGTTGAAAAGCGATCTAGAAGCAGAGAAAGACAAGTTTTTGAGGCTTTTTGCAGAGTTTGAAAACTATAAACGTCGTACTACAAAAGAGCGTATAGAGCTATTTAAAACAGCTGGACAAGAAGTGATCCAATCATTACTTCCTGTCGTAGATGATTTTGATCGTGCGCTGGCAGAGATAGAAAAGTCTAAAGACAAAGAACTTGCAAAAGGAGTAGGTCTGATAAGTAATAAATTAAAGGAAACTTTAAAATCAAAAGGTCTTGAAGAAACAAAGGTGAAAGCTGGGGATGCTTTTGATGCAGAGTTACACGAGGCTATAACCCAAATACCTGCACCTAGTAAGAAAATGGTAGGTAAGATTGTAGATGTGATAGAAAAAGGATATTCCTTAGGAGATAAGGTGATTCGTTTTCCTAAAGTTGTGACAGGAAAGTAAGTTTTGAAAAGGTAATAATCATAATCTAAAAATCACAGTCTATCTAAAAAGGAATACGACAAGAGATTATACTAAATAAGATACTCAGGTAGGCTGGGTAATATATATGAAAGAAGATTTTTACGACATATTAGGCATTTCAAAAGGTGCTTCTCAAGCAGAAATTAAAAAAGCATATCGTAAAAAAGCGATTGAATTTCATCCTGATAAAAACCCAGGAAATGCTGCTGCTGAAGAGAGCTTTAAAAAAGCAGCAGAGGCTTATGAGGTATTAAGTGACGAGCAAAAAAAGGCACGTTATGATCAGTATGGTCATAAGGCATTTGAAGGTGGCGGTTTTGGCGGTGCTGGAGGTGGTATGGATATGGATGATATTTTTAGTCAGTTTGGAGATATTTTTGGCGGCGCTTTTGGCGGCGGCGGCGGCGGATTCTCTGGGTTTGGTGGTTTTGGCGGCGGCGGACAACGACGTGTCAAAGGAAGTAACTTACGTATTCGTGTAAAACTTACCTTAGAAGAAATAGCACTAGGCGTAGAAAAGAAGATCAAAGTAAAACGTAAAAAACAAGCCGCAGGCGTAACTTATAAGACCTGTGTAACTTGTAAAGGTTCTGGGCAGGTAACGCGTGTGCAAAATACGATACTAGGTCGTATGCAAACCTCAGCGCCATGTACAACTTGTGGAGGTGCTGGACAAAGTATAGATAAACGTCCTGAAGGAGCAGATGCACAAGGATTAAGAGTAGAAGAAGAAACCGTAAGTATCAAAATACCAGCAGGAGTTGTAGACGGTATGCAGCTTAAAGTGCAAGGAAGAGGAAATGACGCTCCTGGTAATGGAGTTTCTGGAGACTTATTAGTGGCTATTGAAGAGTTAGTTCACGAAAAATTACAACGAGAAGGTGATAATCTTCATTATGATATGTATATCAGTTTAAGTGAAGCTGTTTTAGGAAGCTCAAAAGAAATTGATACGGTTACTGGAAAAGTACGTATCAAAGTAGAAGCTGGAGTACAAAGCGGAAAGATTTTACGTCTCAGAGGTAAAGGAATTCCTTCTATAAATGGATATGGTAAAGGAGATTTGTTAGTTCATGTGAACGTATGGACTCCAAAAACATTGACTAAAGAACAAAAACAATTCTTTGAAAAAATGACTAAAGACGAGAACTTTATGCCTAATCCTGAGAAAGAAGATAAGTCTTTTTTTGAGAAAGTAAAGGACATGTTTTCGTAGTACTTGTTAAATTGTCAATTTTTCTAAAGGTTTTTTCTATAGGTTTATAAAAAAAACTTATATTTGAATAACGCTAAACACTATTTAACGTTATTTTCTTTTTCATAGCAATTTTTTTCCCATCCTAGACTTTTGTCAAGGGTGGGTTTTGTTTTTTATAGGTTTTGTTTAACGTTTGAAAATATTTATTTTTATTATTTACATCGTTAAGTAAACAATTATCGGTATATCCTTGTCTTCCATCTTAATATCTCATCTTCGGTTTAGATAACACTAGACCAATCAGTATGTTTAAAAATTATATCGCAGTAATTACATTTGTATGTATATGTTCATGTGCAACAGATAATCCTATTTCAGAACCAGTTGCTAATGTTTTTGATGGCGATGTAGAATTGGTAACCCAACAAGCCGTAGAGGATTTTGGCGCTATGGCATATACCGAGATAACGGATCAAGTGCAAAAGTTGTGGGATTTTGGGATTATGCAAAAATATTTGATAATCTAAAAAGGAAGAATTCTACGTTTCTAACGCCTCTGAACTGTGCTCTAAAGGCTTTTATTTTAGCGT
>JBLHOX010000085.1:0-9555 GCA_047623725.1 Dokdonia sp.
TCTTGAGATACTTGTGGTAGCTTAGGTGGGTGATACTTCATATATGTATGACAGAAATGATCTATAAGATCATAATAGACACACATAAAATCCCATTCTGAAGTACGTAACAATTTCGTTGCTGCGTTATGCAAAGAGACATTATGCGCTAGCATTCTAGAAAAAGGAATTAATGCTTTGTCTTTTTCTTGATCTATTTTACCTGCATTAGGTATAAAAGGCAATATATGCTCTTTAGTCACTTCAAAGGGAAACATTCGCAAGTCTAAAAAATCCTCTCTTGCACTTTTTGGATGTATTGCATCCTCTGCTAATGGACTTTGTTTTTTTGGATCAGGATTAACTTTTTGGTATTTATCAGAAATAACAACACCATTAATAGGCTCCACAGGATAACTAGGCCACCAACCCACTAAATTACTTTTATATCCTTTATTGTGTAAAATATTCCATACTGTTCTACTTTTTCTAGAATTTGATGTTACAGGTCGTACACCTTCTTGATCTGGCATAATCTCTACAAATCCTAAAACACCATGTTTGTCTGGAGTTTTCCCAGTCACAACAGAGGTCCATAACATAGGAGAATACGGTGGATTCATCGTACTCATATTCCCATAAACGCCATTATCAATCATTTTTTTTAGGGCTGGCATCTGCCCTTTAGCAATTAATGGGCCTATGATCTCCCAATCTGCAGCATCCCATCCTATCAATAAAAGCTTTTTCTTCCCCATTTATTTATCTTCTTTACTTTTAGTATCCATTATTACGTTGTGTGCTGTTTTAATCTTCCTCCATTCCACAAACGCGACATCCCCGATAGCTAATAACCCTAACGAACTATCTACAGGTATGTTAGATAGATTTATTTTCAATTTATCATCCTTTTCTTTACCTTTCATTTAAATATATTGTTATTAAACATTGCTCGTTTTAAAAATTATTTCTATTTTGTAAGCTATTATTAACTTTTACTGCTGTAAAGTAGCAATTTGATTACGAACATAAACAATTTAATTTATGAAAAAAATTACTTCAAAAAAATTACTTAATTACGGGGCTATGTCTGCTGCTATTTTAGGAGTTGCAAATGCTAGCGGTCAAATTGTCTTTACAGATATTGATGACGTTACTATGGCGCCCGGAGACGACGCTGTACTTGTTGACCTTGATGGTGACGGTACTACTGACTTTTCTCCTGAAAATTTTGATGCTGCCGGTGGAGCTGGAGCTGTTATATTCCCTGGAATAAATGGTTCTGTAATCGCTACTAACGGACTTATTGGAACTTCTAGTGCAGGTTTCACATATCCATCAAATTTAGTAGAAGGTGATGTCATCGATGGCACATCTCCTTTTATCTTAGGAGATAGAGGTGACTTAAACTTTTATAGCTGTGCTTACTCTAACAGTCAATTCTGTGGTGGAGTAACAGATGGTTATATTGGTTTAGTATTTGATCTAGGTGGTAACACTCATTATGGGTGGATACGTATAGATCTATCTGCTGATGCAACTTCGTATACTGTAAAAAGTTATGCATACAACTCTGTTGCAGATGCGCAAATCATGGCTGGACAAACACTTTCTTTAGAAGATAATACTATCGAAGGATTCTCATCGTATGTTTCTGATAATGTACTTACTTTAAACGCTAGAACTCCAATAGAAACTATTTCTATTCATAGTATCACTGGCCAAGAAGTAATTTCACGAAAATTATCTAACACGATTGAGACAATTGATCTTAATGGACTAAGTACTGGTGTCTATATTGCAACAGTATCTATAGAAGGTAAATTACAAGCGATCAAGTTTGTAAAATAATCCATTCTATATTACATACTAAAAAGCGATCTTCGGATCGCTTTTTTTATACCTCATTATTATACATTCATCAGTACACCTTTACATTTTCTATACTTTTAATCTAGAGACACCTTCTAATATCCCTGTCATATTTATTATATTCACCGTATAATTCCTACGCATGATCATAGACAACAACCAATTATTACGTTTTACCACTGCGGGTAGTGTAGATGACGGAAAAAGCACACTTATTGGGCGACTTTTATACGACTCTAAAGCTATTTTTGAGGATCAATTGGAATCTGTTGCATCTATAAGTAAACGCAAAGGTCATAAGCACATAGACCTAGCACTATTTACAGATGGACTTCGAGATGAGAGAGCACAAGGCATTACCATTGATGTAGCGTATCGCTATTTTACAACGCCAAAACGTAAATTTATCATTGCAGATACACCAGGTCATATTCAGTACACTCGCAATATGGTGACTGGAGCCTCTACTGCAAATGTGGCCCTTATTTTAATAGATGCTCGCAATGGGATTATTGAGCAAACCAAGAGACATGCATTTATAGCCTCTTTATTACAAATCCCTCACATTATTGTCTGTGTAAACAAAATGGATTTGGTAGATTATTCTGAAAAGGTATATGAAGATATTCGTTCTCATTTTGAAGAATTCTCATCAAAACTATATGTAAAAGATATTCGGTTTATTCCCATTAGCGCTTTAGACGGTGATAATGTTGTAAACAGATCTCAAAATATGCCTTGGTTTCAGGACGCCCCTTTATTACACACATTGGAGCACATGCATATAAGTAGTGATATCAATAAAATAGATGCTCGTTTTCCTGTTCAAACCGTATTACGACCGCAAAGTAAAGATTTCATTGATTATAGAGGATATGCTGGTCGTGTTGCTAGTGGGATTTTTAGACCTAACGACAAAGTAACCATACTGCCTTCTGGATTTACATCAACTATCAAAACGATAGACACGCTAGACCAATCTCTACAGGAAGCTTATGCACCAATGTCTGTCTCTATTACGCTAGAAGATGATATTGACATTAGTCGTGGTGATATGATTGTAAAAACAAATAACACCCCAACGCCTACGCAAGAGTTTGACGCTATGATTTGTTGGTTGCATACAAACACAGCCCGTCCTAGAACAAAGTATACGATTCTTCATACGTCCAATGAGCAAAAAGCCATGATCAAGGAAATCTTATATAAAATAGATATTGACACCTATCAACGAGAAGAAGAGAATAAGGATTTAGAGATGAACGATATTGCTCGTATAAAAGTAAGAACAACACGTCCTTTAATGATCGATGAGTACCGAGATAATCGTATTACTGGAAGTTTTGTCTTAGTAGATGACAACACTAATGAGACCGTCGCGGCTGGTATGATATTGTGATTTTGCCTGAGTACGCTTTCGCGAAAGCTTAAAAATACCCTTGCTTTTTTCTATCCTCCATAGCAGACTCACTACGCTTATCATCTGAACGATTTCCTCTTTCTGTTTGTTTCATCATAGCTACTTCTGCTACGATTTTCTCCAGCGTATCGGCATCACTTTCTAATCCGCCAGTAATGGTGATATCGCCTAGTGTTCTAAAACGCACTTTTTTAGAATGTATCGCCTCCCCTTCTCTCTTATTTAAATGTTCTGAAACAGGAATCCAAGAATCATTTCTCCAAACCACATCACGCTGATGTGCAAAATACAGCGAAGGAACATCAATCTTTTCTCGTAGAATATAATTCCAAACATCCATCTCCGTCCAATTACTTATAGGAAAAGCTCTAAAATGCTCGCCTTCAAAATGTTTTCCATTTAAGATATTCCATAACTCTGGTCGTTGATTCTTTGGATCCCAAGATCCAAAATCATCTCGATGTGAGAAGAATCGCTCTTTTGCTCTAGCTTTTTCTTCATCGCGTCTTCCGCCGCCTATAGCACAATCTATATGGTTTACCTCGATCGTATCTAACAAGGTTGTTATTTGTAATGCATTACGAGTTGCATGTTGCCCTTTTTCTTCGGCTACACGCCCAGTATCAATAGATTCTTGAACAGAGCCCACAATTAATTGGACACCTAATTCTTTTACCAAATGATCTCTAAATTGGATCGCTTCAGGAAAATTATGGCCTGTATCTACATGCACTAATGGAAAAGGAATCTTTGAAGGATAAAATGCCTTCTTTGCTAAATGAGTGACCAAAATAGAATCTTTGCCTCCAGAAAAAAGGATCACTGGATTTTCAAACTGTGCTTCGACTTCTCTTAAGATATAAATCGCTTCAGACTCTAACTCATCTAAATAATTTAAATAATATTTACCCATTAGAATTCAGTTTACGTTCTATATATGTTAACACCAAGGAAGAGGCTTCTTCTACGGTGTATTTTGTAGCATCTATATCTATAGCGGGATCTTTAGGCACTTCATAAGGCGCGTCAATTCCCGTAAAATCTTTGATCTCTCCAGCTCTTGCCTTTTTATACAATCCTTTTACATCTTGCTCCTCACAAACCTCAAGGGATGTACTCACATACACCTCAATATACTTATCTGCTCCTACAATTTCTTTAATGCGCTCTCTATCTATTTCATACGGAGAAATAAAGGCTCCTAAAACAACCAAGCCTGCATGTGTAATCATCAGGTTAGCCACTTCTGCAATACGACGAATGTTCTCTCTTCTGTCTTCTGGAGAAAAAGTTAAATCTTGATTTAATCCTTTTCTAACACTATCGCCATCCAGTATGCACGTATGTACTTTACGCTCTAATAACGATTGGTTTAATGCATTTGCTATCGTAGATTTTCCAGAACCAGACAATCCAGTAAACCAAATTAAAAAAGCATTATGATTCTTTATGGCTTTGAGTTGTTCAAGGTCAACACTAAAATTATGTGGAATGATATTTTCCTGCATGCTTGTTTTAAAATTTCTTAAATATACGATTCCGGAAGTAACCTAAGGGTAAACGTAACCATAATCGCTCATGAAAATAGTACAAAACAAATTTAGTGATTAACTCTGCTACTGCAATAAAAAGAGCGATCCCGCTATAACTTTCTAAAACAACTCCTGAAATCACAAACAATATTGCCGTAGCAATGATACGCCAAGAAATAGATTTATAGAGCGTCTCTTTTTTTGACACAATTATTTCTCTCCGTTTCTGCCATAAACGTTCGTGTAGATAATACAGCACTAATTTTATGATGAAATCTATGCCTGCAATTGCAAGCGCATCTTCTGTACTACATACTCCAGATAGACAGGTAAATACAAGAACTAATAAAATAGTATCTCCTGTAGCAATAATACGCCACACGATCCCTTTTAATAAACTTCTCGCATGTGATTCCTCTTTATACTGAGTCATCTTAACAGCTAACTAAAAAATAAGGATTCAGAAGATTTTCCTTATTATACCTGAGTGGTTTTTGTGTTTCTTGATCAATGACCTCAACACCTACTGCTTTACAAATAGCATGTCCTGCGGCAGTATCCCACTCCATAGTAGGTGCAAAACGCGGATATACATGAGCTCCGCCTTCTGCGATGACACAAAACTTCAAAGAACTCCCTCTGGAAACAATAGCTACGGTGTTCTCTTTTTCAATTTCAGAAATAAAGTTTTTTGTTTCTTCATTAAGATGAGAACGGCTTCCTACTATTTTAACAGGATTACTTTTTTCTGATGGAAAGATTTGCACTGCATTTTCAATAATTTCATGTACCCTTATTTCCTTTTCGATATCGATCTCAAATTTATAAGAACTTGTAGCATCCTCAGATGTAAAATAAAGCATTTTAGTCACAGGAATATAAATCACTCCTAGGATAGGCTCACCCTCTTTTATCAATGCAATATTGACCGTAAACTCTCCATTTCTTTTTACAAACTCTTTCGTCCCATCTAGAGGATCTACCATCCAACAGCTACTCCAATCTTTTCTTTCAGAGTAGTCAAGTTGTTTATTTTCTTCACTTATGATAGGAACATGTGTCGTTTCTAGATATTCATTAATAATCGTATTTGCATTCTTATCTGCTATGGTCAATGGAGATTCATCGTCTTTAATAATTACATCAAAGTCTGTCTCATATACTTCCATAATAGCTTTACCTCCATCAATAGCGGCTTGTATGGCGGTGTGTAAAAAAGGCTTCATCATGTAGATCCTGTGTTGTGTTGTTTATGTATACGCTTTCGCGAAAGCGGAATTATACCAATTAAAACATAAAATAAGATGAATAATTTGTTTCTGTTGCATTCAGATTTCAATATAAAATAAAACCGTAACTAAGGCTATGATTTGATTTTCTATTTCATCTGAACATACCATAATTCAAATTCTTTTATCTGATTTTACATTCTAAGCGGTATTAGAAAACGTCCCTATATATTTTTACTTTTTCCTATCAATTACATAGTTCACCATCAATTCTAAGGAATCTCTATATTGAGATTTAGGGTAACTAAGCAATATATCTAGGGCCTCTTCTTGTAGTTTTTTCATTTTACTAATGGCATATTCCAGACCTCCTTGATCTTTTACAAACGTAATGACTTCTTTGACTCTCTTTTTATTCGTATTATGATTTTTAATACTATTAATTAGCCAATTTTTCTCTTTGACACTCACTTGATTTAAGACATAAATAAGTGGAAGTGTCATTTTTTGTTCTTTTATATCAATACCTGTAGGCTTTCCTATTTCATCATCTCCATAATCAAAAAGATCATCTTTAATTTGAAATGCCATCCCGATAAGTTCTCCAAAATGCCGTAGCTTTTCTATATCATCTTTAGAGGATTGAACAGCACAAGCTCCTAAGGCACAACAGGCTGCTATAAGTGTTGCTGTTTTCTGGCGAATAATTTCGTAATAAATAGTCTCTGTAATATCTAGCTTTCTCGCTTTTTCTATTTGCAGTAGTTCTCCTTCACTAATCTCTCTCACAGCGACAGAGATAATTTGCAATAAGTCAAAATCTCCATTATCTATAGACAGTAGCAATCCTTTTGATAGCAAAAAATCTCCCACTAAAACAGCAATCTTATTCTTCCATAATGCATTGACTGAGAAAAAGCCTCTTCTTCGATTACTATCATCTACAACGTCATCATGAACGAGACTTGCGGTATGTATTAATTCAATAACAGAAGCACCTCTGTAGGTACGGTCATTTACTTGTCCTTTCCCCATCATTTTAGCGACAAGAAACACAAACATAGGTCGCATTTGCTTGCCTTTTCTATTGACGATATAATGGGTAATACGATTAAGGAGCGCTACTTTTGAGCGCATGGAGAGTGCAAACTTTTCTTCAAAAAGTTCCATCTCATACGATATAGGTTCTTTGATTTGCGCTACAACCTTCATAATAGGATCAAATATAAGAAAATGAGTATTGCATAAAGGAATGCGCTTACTGTTTATTTGCTAATTGTCCGCAGGCTGCATCGATATCTTTTCCTCTTGAACGTCTTACGGTTACCGTAACTCCATTGGATTCTAAGATTTTGACATATTGATCTATCGCTTCTGGAGAAGCTTGTTGAAACTGCCCGTCATCTATAGGGTTGTACTCAATAATATTTACTTTACTTGGTACGGCTTTACAAAACCCTAAAAGTGCTTGAATATCTTCTCTACGATCATTAATTCCATCCCATACTATATATTCATACGTAATCCGTTTTTTGGTCTTTGCGTACCAATATATCAATGCTTCTTTAAGTTCTTTTAGAGGCATTTGTTCATTAAAAGGCATGATCTCTGTACGTACATCATCTAGTGCAGAGTGAAGAGATACTGCCAGATTAAACTTTACATCATCATCTGCCATCTTCTTTATAATCTTAGGCACTCCAGACGTAGAGACTGTAATACGCTTAGGAGACATCCCTAATCCTTCTGGAGATGTAATCTTATCGATTGCCTTAATCACATTATTGTAGTTCATAAGAGGCTCTCCCATGCCCATAAATACAATATTAGACAAAGGTCTATCGTGGTATAACTTACTCTGACGATCTATGATCATCACCTGATCTACGATTTCATCAGGATTAAGGTTACGCATACGCTTTAAACGAGCCGTTGCACAGAACTTACAGTTTAAACTACATCCTACTTGAGAAGAGACACAAGCCGTTGTTCTTTTGGGTGTGGGTATCAATACAGATTCTACCACAAGTCCATCATGTAATTTTACAGCATTTTTAATAGTCCCATCACTACTACGTTGCATTTGATCTACCTTGATATGATTGATCACAAAATGGGTATCTAAAAGAGTCCGTGTCTCTTTTGAGATATTGGTCATATCATCAAAGTTATGAGCTCCTTTTTGCCAAAGCCATTCATATACCTGATTGCCTCTAAAGGCTTTATCTCTTTCTGAAACAAAAAAGCCTCGAAGCTCTTCTTTAGATAATTTACGGATGTCTTTTTTCTGTGTAATCACAATGCAAATTTAGGCTTTTCGTAAGGAATAATACGGCATAAAAAAACTCAAGCAAGTTGCTTGAGTTTTTTTATGTGTACTGCTTACCTTTTTATAAATTTATATTCATGAGATTTCCGTCTTCACGGAAATTAGATGATTAACATAGCATCACCGTATGAATAAAACTTATATCCTTCTTTTATAGCTTCTTCATAAGCTTCCTTCATAAAATCATGTCCTGCAAATGCAGATACCATCATTAATAAGGTAGACTTTGGTGTATGGAAGTTTGTGATCATACAGTTTGCGATACTAAATTCATAAGGAGGGAAAATGAATTTATTAGTCCATCCTCCAAATTCGTTTAATGTACCTCCACTAGATACTGCACTTTCCAATGCTCTCATCGCAGTTGTACCAACGGCACATATCCTGCGTTTTTCTGAGATTGCTCTGTTTATAATTTCGGTAGCTGGCTCCTTTATGTATGCCTCTTCACTATCCATTTTATGTTTAGATAAATCTTCTACCTCAACAGGGCTAAACGTACCTAATCCAACATGTAATGTAACTTCTGCAAAATTAACTCCTTTTATTTCTAGACGTTTTAATAAATGTCTAGAAAAGTGCATTCCTGCTGTAGGAGCTGCTACTGCACCTTCTTCTTTTGCATATATCGTTTGATAACGTTCCTTATCCTCAGGCTCTACTTCTCTATTGATGTATTTAGGAAGTGGCGTTTCTCCTAGCTCAGTTAGTTTTTTTCTAAACTCTTCATAAGAACCATCATATAAAAAACGTAATGTACGTCCTCTTGAGGTTGTATTATCAATAACCTCTGCTACAAGACTCTCATCATCTCCAAAGTATAATTTATTTCCAATTCTAATCTTACGAGCTGGATCTACTAATACGTCCCAAAGACGTGTTTCTGGATTTAATTCTCTAAGTAAAAAGACTTCTATACGTGCTCCTGTTTTTTCTTTATTTCCATAAAGGCGGGCAGGAAATACTTTTGTATTGTTAAGAACCATTACATCTTCAGGCTCAAAATAATCAATGATGTCCTTAAACATTTTGTGTTCTATAGTCTTATCTTTCCTGTTAAGAACCATTAATTTTGATTCGTCACGATTTTCAGCTGGGTGCTCTGCAAGAAGTTCTTCTGGTAAGTTAAAGTTGAAATGTGATAATTTCATCCGATAGAAATGTTTTTAGGTTAGGTATGCTTTTGTTTGCTTT
>JBLHOX010000086.1:0-9511 GCA_047623725.1 Dokdonia sp.
CAAATTTTAAGCACTTTTTTTGATAAGTCAGTAAAAAGAATCGTCTGTAATTGTCAAAAATGTAATGGATTATAGTTTTTTGAGAAATATAACTGAATTATAATTAGTTGTGTAGTTTAATCAAAAGTAAGTTGTTTTTTAAAAACCCTGTTACGTTATATACTTCAAAAATTGAAAAGTATATTTGCATAAAACACATTTTTGGAAACAATACCCATACATAAAAATATCATTATTATAGGAGGAGGCGCTGCTGGATTTTTTACAGCAATCAATAGTGCTTCCAAATGCCCAGATGCTTCCATTTTAATTTTAGAAAGAGGAAAAGAGGTATTAACAAAGGTTCGTATTTCTGGTGGCGGTAGATGTAATGTTACACATGCCGAATTTATTCCAAAAGAATTATCAAAAAACTACCCTCGCGGTGAGAAAGAACTCCTAGGTCCTTTTCATACATTTATGACAGGCGATACCATCACTTGGTTTGAAGAACGTGGTGTTGCCCTTAAGATAGAGGAAGATGGGCGTATGTTTCCTGTTTCTGATTCTTCATCTACTATTATAGATTGTTTTTTAAAGGAGACAGATCAATTAGGTATTGACGTGTATAAAAATCACTCTGTACAGAAAATACATAAAGAAGAACATCGTTGGTTTTTAAAAACGTCTCAAAGTGACTTTACCTGTGATACGCTCATTATTGCGACAGGAAGTAATCCCAAAGTGTGGAAACTTTTAGAAAGTCTTGGGCATACGATTACACAAGCAGTACCTTCTTTATTTACCTTTAATAGTAAGGATGCGCGTATTAAAGACTTGATGGGATTGTCAAAAGAAGCTTCTGTTGAGATCGTAGGAACAAAATTACGTTCAGAAGGGCCGCTACTTATTACACACTGGGGGTTGAGTGGCCCTGGAATTTTAAAACTTTCTGCATGGGGCGCTAGAGAATTGGCAGCGATACAGTACAATTTTACAATTAAAGTAAATTGGTTGTTAGATCAATCTGTAGATGATGCCATGGAGGAGTTAATGACGTACAAGCATAAGTTTGCAAAACAATCACCACATACGTATGCGCAATTTGACCTACCTAAAAGATTTTGGCAAAATTTACTCATTGCGTCTGGAATAGCAGAAGGAGCTAAATGGGCAGATCTTACTAAAAACCAATTACTATCCTTAAGTAAAGAACTTACGTGTGGTCTATATGAAATAAAAGGGAAAAGTACTTTTAAAGAAGAGTTTGTCACTGCTGGCGGTGTAAATCTTAAAGAAGTTAACTTTAAAACGTTTGAAAGTAAAGTGCAACAAGACCTTTATCTAGCAGGCGAAGTGCTCAATATAGATGCGATTACAGGGGGATTTAATTTTCAGAATGCCTGGACAGGCGGGTATATGATAGCAGAAGCCATTGCAAATAAGTAATGTGTGGTACGCTTTCGCGAACCTCCCTCGCCGGCAGGCAGGAGCGTATAAAACCTAAGACTCTTTGGTATTGGAAGTGTCGTATTCTGTAATTTTTAATCAATGTAGTATTCAGATTTTGGGAGTACAATATCTGATTAAAAAAAAGGAGTATGAATATTCTGAAAATAATTTTTGAAAACAATTTAATAATATAGTTATTTAAAAAAGTGCTTACTCAATAACCATTGAGTAAGCACTTTTTTCTTTTTCATAATATAATTTATCTAGTAGATTTTCCTTTGATAAAATATTTTTCTGTTTTCAACTAATCAATTTTGTTTTTTGGCTATTCAAAAAATTAATATAAAAACGATGATATAATATTTTTAAAGATTAATAGTCCCTAGTTAAAAGATTAAAAAATAACTGTATAAACGAAGTGTTTTGGTATTTCGATAATCATTACTATGATTAACACGAGGAGAATTACAATTAGTGTATGCTATTAGAGACCCTCATCGAAATATTTGTCTTTTAATAAATATTATTTAGTGAACTAACACTTTTTTTAAAAGAGCATGTTTTAAATTTTTCTTTTTCATAGCGTGATTTATTTAACACATACTCTTTTTCAATCTAATTTTTCTTTATCAACTGATGTAAAGATAAGTACATATAATAGAGGTTGCGTTAATTATTTGTTAATCAGTATATTACATTTTTTAATGCATATTATAAATATTTCTTATGCATTTCACAAAACACATATTCATAGTTTATTAATTATTTTTTTGAAGTATGTATACGCTTTTGCTAACCTGCCTCACCGGCAGTCAGGAGCGTATACGAACAAAAGCACAAATTAGAACTAGATGTATAATTAGAATTCTTAATTCAATCGCCAAATTTCAAAGTTGAGAACAGTAGCAAAAGCGATCCAACACGCATAGGGAATCAATAAATAAGCAGCACGCTTGTCTACTACTTTAAACCACTTAATAGTAAGTAGGACAAGAACAAATAGCACAAGAATCTCAAGAAGTGCCCAACCGGGTTGTCTCATGCCAAAAAATAAAATACTCCACATCGCATTTAAAATCAGTTGAAACCCGAAATGGTATAAAGCAGTCTGTACCCATTTATGATAAAACCCTTTATGCCAAACCAAACCCACTGAGATTCCCATCATAATATAAAGGACTGTCCAAACAGGGCCAAAAATCCAATTAGGAGGATTAAAGCTGGGCTTGTTAATGGTCACATACCAATCTGTAATACTGGATTGTGTAGCAATGCCTCCTATACCACCGATAGAAGTACAAATAATCACAGCAACGATTATTTTGATAAAAAGGCTTTTTTTCATGGGTGATCTTTTTATTTTGGTTCGTTTACAAAAACAGATGTTTAGGTTATTTCACACTACCAATTTATAAAAAAACTCCTAGAAATATCTATACTAATAAATAGAAAGACAAAAGTTATCTTTGCCAAAACTTGAATTCGTATATGTCTGAAGATTCTTTTATTTTAAACTCAAGCACCTCTTTGGTGACAGATGGGTCTGTGAGTTGGCAATCTCCTAGTAATATTGCACTCGTAAAATACTGGGGTAAACATGGAGAGCAATTGCCTCAAAATGCCAGTATAAGCTTTACGCTAAGTAATTGCCATACGAACACTAGATTACAGTATACTCAGAAAACATCAGAAGGATTTGATTTTGAAGTATACCTTGACGGAGATAAAGAAGAAGGTTTTGAGCCCAAGATTGCAAGCTTTTTTAAACGTATTGAAAAATATGTTCCCTTTATACATCAGTACACTTTTAGGATTGAAACGTCCAATTCATTTCCGCACAGTTCGGGCATTGCCTCTTCTGCTTCAGGAATGAGTGCCTTGTCTTTGTGTATTATGGATATGGAGCGACAACTACATCCTGATATGACAGATGCGTATTTTATGCAAAAAGCATCTTTCCTATCTCGATTAGGATCAGGAAGTGCTTGCAGAAGTTTAGAAGGGCCACTTATTGTTTGGGGAGCGCATCAAGACATTACACATAGTAATGATCTGTATGGTACGGCATACCCTTATGAAGTACATACTAATTTTCAAGACTATCAGGATACTATTTTATTGGTCGATAAAGGCGAAAAACAAGTAAGCAGTACTGTTGGACACGGGTTGATGCATGGACACGCTTTCGCGAAAGCGAGATTTACCCAAGCCCATGACAACTTAGTCCAGTTAAAAACCGTGTTGCAATCTGGAGATTTGGATGCGTTTATTGCACTTGTTGAAAGTGAAGCACTCACATTACATGCGATGATGATGACCAGTCATCCTTATTTTATACTTATGAAACCTAATACGTTGGAGATCATAAATCGTATCTGGGAGTATAGAGAAACGACAGGTTCAAAAGTATGCTTTACACTAGATGCAGGTGCCAACGTACATGTTCTATATCCCAAAAAAGAAACCCAAGAAGTACAGCATTTTATAGAAAACGAATTGTCAAAATTTTGTCAAAACAACCACTATATTAATGATTGCGTGGGTCGTGGAGCAAAAAAATTGTAAATTTGTATATACATTAGTCAATTTATCTTATGAAAGGCCCCTTATTTTATTCTAAAATTCTTCTTTTTGGAGAATACGGAATCATTAAAGATTCAAAAGGACTCTCTATCCCTTATAACTTTTACAACGGCGCGCTTAAGTGTGATGATAATAGCTCACCAGAAGCTATAGATTCTAATGCCAAATTGAAGAAGTTTGCAGGTCACTTGTTAGGACTATCTCAATCTGAAGATGTACTTGTCCAGTTTGATATGGAGCGACTTTCTCAAGATCTAGAAAAAGGAATGTATTTTGACTCAAGTATCCCTCAGGGATATGGCGTAGGAAGTAGTGGCGCATTAGTAGCCGCTATCTACGATAAGTATGCTACAGAAAAAATTACCGTACTAGAGAATTTAACAAGAGAAAAATTATTAAAGCTTAAAGTTGTTTTTGGAGCTATGGAATCTTTTTTCCATGGGAAATCTTCTGGATTAGATCCTTTAAATAGTTACTTAAGCTTACCTATCCTTATTAATAGTAAAGATAATATAGAGCCTGCTGGAATTCCTTCACAAGAACAAGAAGGTAAAGGCGCTGTATTCCTTTTAGATAGTGGTATTGTAGGAGAAACTGCTCCTATGGTCAATATCTTTATGGAAAATATGAAACAAGAAGGGTTCCGTAACATGCTTAAAAATCAGTTTGTAAAGCATACAGATGCGTGTGTAGACGATTTCTTAAAAGGCGATGTAAAATCATTGTTTGGTAATGTCAAGCAACTTTCTAAAGTCGTGCTCAATAACTTTAAACCTATGATTCCAAAAGCATTTCATACGCTGTGGAGTCAAGGTATAGAAAGTAATGACTACTATCTTAAACTTTGTGGCTCTGGAGGAGGCGGTTATATCTTAGGATTTACCCAAGATATAGATAAGGCTCGTAAAGCACTTCAAGATCACAAACTAGAAGTTGTATATAACTTCTAGGGTTTTAATTAAATTTATGAGTACGCTTTCGCGAAAAAACAAACATCTTATTCTCAAGATGTTTAGCTTATTCTCTGTAGTGAGAGGGTATAATATTCTCATGATTATACTGGCACAATATCTGGCTTCTATTTTTATTCTTGCTCCAGATAAATCACTTCGAGCTATTTTGTTTGATGTCAGTTTATTAATGCTTGTTCTTGCTTCTGCTGCAACCATTGCAGGAGGCTATATCATAAATAATTTTTATGATTCTGAAAAAGATTTAATCAATAGACCCGGAAAAACACAATTAGACAGACTCGTAAGTCAAAACACAAAACTATCATTTTACTTTATACTCAATTTTCTTGCTGTCATTTTTGCAAGTTATGTGTCATTTAGAGCTGTTGTTTTTTTTGCAGGGTATATTTTTGGGATTTGGATCTATTCTCATAAGCTTAAAAAATATCCTTTTATAGGAAATCTGATCGCAGCACTTCTTGCGATTACTCCTTTCTTTGCGATATTTTTATATTATAAAAACCTTGATACGGTCATCTTTGTACATGCAAGTTTCTTGTTTTTGGTCATTGCTATGCGTGAACTCACAAAGGATTTAGAAAATTTAAAAGGAGACTTAGCACAAGGATATCATACCATACCTGTTGTTTTTGGGGAGCGCACCTCAAAATGGATGCTTACAGCACTTGCTGGTTTTACGATTATACCGATATACTTTTTAATCAATCATTTTGAAATAGGGTATATGTATGTATATTTCTATGCCAGTGTGATTGGATTGCTCTTTTTTCTAGGAGCCTTATGGAAATCACAAGCAAAGCTTCATTACATATTACTACATAATATTCTGAAATTTATTATCGTAGCAGGTGTTTTCTGTATTGTTTTGATAGAGCCTGGTGAGTGGTTACGATTTATACCGTTTAACATGTAAGTCTGATCAAATCGAGAAGCTCTCTTTTTACGTACATATTTCTATGTTGAATAAAAAGTTTAACATTTTTGCGAAAGCTAACCTCTAATCTGTGGAGGATCATTTTGTATTTTTAAACCCGTGTCATGCAATATAACTTCGTGATGAGGTTTGAAAATGCCATAAAATAAGATGAAACGTACTATTTTGCTGTAGTTTCAGGGCGTAATAGATTTTCTATTGCATGACACGAGTTAAACCAAATTAATAGCATGACCCTACCCGAAAATCATCTCAAAGTAGCCATGGCGCAAATTGCTCCCGTTTGGCTTAATAAACAAGCAACACTTACAAAGATTAAACAAGCGATTACAGAAGCCGCTCAAGAAGGAGCAGAGCTTATTGTGTTTGGCGAAGGGTTATTGCCGGGCTATCCATATTGGTTGGCACTTACAGGAGGTGCTGAGTGGAATAAAGATGTTGTAAAAGAGTTACACGCGCATTATGCTCGTAACTGTGTTGATATCGATGCAGGAGATTTAACAGCGATATGTGCGCTTTCGCGAAAGCATAACATGGCCATATACCTAGGAATTATAGAACGCCCACAAGATAGAGGCGGCCATAGTTTATATGCCTCTCTGGTGTATATCAATCAGGAAGGGTCGATACAATCGGTACACCGCAAGCTACAGCCTACATATGACGAGCGATTAACATGGTCTCCTGGAGATGGTCACGGGTTGCAAGTACATCCTTTAAAACAATTTACCGTAGGCGGTCTGAATTGTTGGGAAAACTGGATGCCATTACCTCGAGCTGCTTTGTACGGACAAGGCGAAAATTTGCATATTGCTGTTTGGCCTGGAAGTGATCATAATACCAAAGATATCACACGATTCATCGCGAGAGAGTCACGCTCTTTTGTGATTTCGGTATCGAGTCGGATGAAAGTGTCAGACTTTCCAAAAGATACCCCGCATTATGACGAATTGGTAAAAAATGCACCAGAACTATTATCAAATGGAGGCTCTTGTATCGCAGGTCCAGATGGAGAATTTATTGTGCATCCCGATATTACGACAGAAGGGAATATATATCATACCATTGATTTTAATCGCGTGTATGAAGAACGGCAGAACTTTGATGTGGTAGGGCATTATTCGCGCCCAGATGTAACTCAATTGAGTGTAAATAGAGAACGCCAGAGTACCATTAAGTTGTCTCCTCCCTCATCCTAGCCTTCTCCCGAATCCCTCATCCTAACCTTCTCCCAAAGGGAGAAGGAACTGTTATGGGTAAAAGTTTTTAGGTTCAAAATAGAGTAGTACTCTAAAATAGAGCAATACTCTATTTTGAAACCGAAATCGAAACCGAAATCAAACTTAAATGTAAAGAATGTAAGGTGGTTGAGTGGTTTTCTTAAGCCCTTCGACAGGCTCAGGGTGACATTCAGTAATCTAAGCGCTAAAAGCCAACAGCTAGGTGCTACCGACTAATAGCTAAAGACTAACAGCTAAAATTAAAGTTCGCGCTTTTTTGTTTCAGCATCTGTGATTAAAAGAGGATATAAGTCTTTGATTTGTTTCAACTGTGCTTTTACTTTTTTAAGATCTCCTTGATAACGTCCTTCTTGAACTTCTTGTTTTGTCGTTGTGTAGGCATATCCAAATAAACGTTGTGACTCACGATTGCGTAATGAATTATAAGCTTTGGCTAATTCGTTTTGTAACGCTATGTACGATTTGTATTTTGATTTTCTATGAGCGTTAATAGCAATCACCGCTTTTTCAGGATGATCTGATGATGTAGGGTTATGATTTCCCTGACAATAATTACAGTGAAGTTCACTATTGGTAGTCGCTCCTCCGTTATCTATAAAGTCTATAGCTACTGTTGAAATTTCCTGTATAGGGGTGATTTTGTCTTTGACAAAAAATTCTCCTTGATTATTTATAAGAATGGGAAGGAGATTTTTCTCTTTGATAGGTAGGGGATCCACTGTGATATCTATAGGTAAAAATCTTGCAATTCCTTTATCCTTATCAATTGTCGTAGTGACTAGAAAAAAAATAAGTAATAAAAAGGCAATATCTGCCATAGATCCTGCATTGACTTCGGGTGCTCTTCGTTTTGACATAACTTGATGGTTTTTAAAATTATTATTTAACTAAAAATCTTCAATTGGTTGGTATGTCTTTATGAGTACTTGCTATGCTTTATTTAATTTATCTGGATGAAAATTTCTTATATATTTTTTCTGTGTATCAAGAGATATGCCATAAAATAGTATGAAAGAAGTTTCTTTGTTCGTATTTCGTAGTTTAAACCTACCTTTGTAGCCAAATTAGAAGACCATGAGTAAAGATGCACCTAGAAGCGGAAAAGGAAAACCAAAACCAAAGGGAAGGTTTGAAGTAAGCAAAAAGGATGTTAGATCTAATGCAAAGAGCAAGCTAGAAAAGGATAAAAAAATAAAAGGAAAACCAAACCCTCCAAGAAAGGATGATGGTACCATACGTTTAAATAAGTATATAGCAAATTCAGGTGTTTGTTCGCGTCGCGAAGCAGATATGTATATCTCTATAGGAAATGTAACCGTAAACGGGAAGATCGTTAACGAGATGGGGCACAAAGTACAACTCGGAGATGATGTGCGTTTTGATGGGCGTCGTATTAATCCAGAAGCCAAAGCGTATGTGTTATTGAATAAGCCTAAAGGATTTGCGACCACGACAAGTAATGAAAAGGGAAATACAGTGATGGATCTTGTTGCAAATTCAACAACTTCTCGTATTAAGCCTATAGGAAGATTAGGACGTAATGCTACAGGATTACTTTTGTTTACAAATGATGATGAAGTACACCAACGTTTTACAAATTCAAAATCAGGTGTTGCAAAATTATATCACGTAGAGTTATCTAAAAACTTGAAATCGGCAGATCTTGATCGTATTACTGAAGGACTTACTATAGAAGGTAAGAACGTAAGTGTAGAAGAGATTAGTTTTGTAGAAGGAGCAGCTAAAAAAGAGATAGGTCTTAAAATAAAGCATACAGGAAATAGTGTGATACGCACTATTTTTGAACACTTAAATTACGAAGTTGTTAGGATAGATTGTGTCACTATTGCGGGTCTTACTAAAAAAGATTTGCCTCGTGGTAACTGGCGTCATCTTACAAAGCAAGAAATCATTAATTTAAAAATGGTATAGAACCCATCTTGGCTTTTTCTATTTCCTAAAAAATTTAAAATTCATCTATATTTCGTTATTTTTCTCAATTATAGCCGTTGCTATAGTTTTCAAAAAGTGCCTCATCTAGCTGTATTTTATTTCATTTTCGGTTAAAAACAAAAAGTAAAGATGAGTTCGTAGTTTTTTAGAAAAAAGTATCTTGCAAGTATCTAACCATCTTTTATGTCGTATCGACTTACTATTGTAATTCCTGTTTATAACGAAGAAGATAACCTTCTGCGTGTAGAAAAAGAATTTCTTACGTATTTTGAAATTGCTGCTGTAAAATGCAAGGTGTTATTTGTTAATGACGGTTCTAAAGATAAAAGTCAAGAACTTATAGAGACTATATGTTCCCGCCATGAGAGTTTTACGTATATATCTTTTGCTCAAAA
>JBLHOX010000087.1:0-9496 GCA_047623725.1 Dokdonia sp.
TCATAAACTCATAAACTCATAAACTCATAAACTCATAAACTCATAAACTCATAAACTCATAAACTCATAAACTCATAAACTCATAAACTCATAAACTCATAAACTCATAAACTCATAAACTCATAAAATGACCGAGTTACAAATGTATGCGATTGCCATTATAGGCGCACTTTTTGCAGGCGGCATCAACACGCTTGCCGGAAACGGAAGTGCGATTACCCTTACAATTCTTACCGAAGTTTTAGGACTCCCTCCTAATATGGCAAATGGTACCAATCGTATTGGTGTTTTTACACAATGTACGGCAACTTCATGGGTGTTTTATAAGAATGGGAAACTCAATATTTCTTCTACAAAAAAGTATGTGTACCCTATTTTTATTGGAGGTATTGCAGGTGCAATTTTGGCGCTTAATGTGAGTAACGAACAGTTCAGAGCTGTTTTTAGATTTATGATGTTGTTTATGCTCGTCGCTGTGTTGGTCAAACCAAAGCGATGGCTCCGTAAAACAGATGCTACCTTTCAACCGAAGTGGTATGTGTATTGGCCTCTATTATTAGCGTTAGGATTTTATGGCGGATTTATACAAATGGGAATGGGCGTTTTCTTCCTAATCATTATGGTGTTGGGAATGCGTCTTAATATTATAGAAGGCAATGCCTTAAAATCTTTTGTGATTGCACTATATACGCTCGTTGTGATAGGAATGTTTCATTATCAAGGACTCATTGACTGGAAACTCGGAGGCATTATGGCAATTGGGCAAACCCTAGGAGGCTACCTTACTGCACGATTTGCGAGTAAAAGTAAATGGGCAGATCAAATCGCCTATTATGTATTAATTGTGGTGTTACTTCTTGCTGTAGGGAAGTTGTTTTTTGGTTAAACCCAAATTATGTATTAGAACTTCGTGATGAGGTTTGAATACGCAATAAAATATGACATTTTCTGAGTTTTAGCATAGCACCGCTATGGTTACACTCAAAAATGTAGCGTAGCAGTATATTTTGCAGTGTATTCAAGCTGTAATAGATTTTCTAATGCATAATTCGGGTTAAATGTTGAGGTATTTATGAAGAAGAAAGAAAACGAAACGGACAGCATAAAGAAGCCTTGGCCAACAAAAGAAGCCATGGAGCAAGTGTATGAAATGAACCTTTGGGGTGGCGATACATCTGATTTCTATTCAGGGGTAGGATCGCATGATTCTGAGATTGTAGATCCTTATGTAACTGCTGTAATATCATTTTTGACCTCTTTTGAAAGCCCTCTTACGGTATGTGATTTAGGATGTGGAGATTTTAATGTAGGAAAAGAATTGGTGAAGCATACCAAGAAGTATGTCGCGGTAGATATCGTTACAGAGCTTATAGAACATAATACGTCACTATTTAAAGAAGAAAACTTAGAATTCCGTTGTTTGGATATCGCAGTAGATGATTTGCCTTCTGGGGATTGTGCTTTGGTAAGACAAGTGTTACAACATTTGTCGAATGACGAAATACACCATGTAGTAGATAAATTAACTAATTTTAAATATGTGATTCTCACAGAACATGTGCCTGAAGGAGATTTTGTACCGAATAAAGACATTATTTCTGGACAAGGAACCAGACTAAAAAAACAAAGTGGTGTAGATCTATTAGTTCCTCCATTTAATTTTAAGGTAAAAGAAGAAAAGCAAGTGTCGTCTATTGTTTTAGAGGATCATAAAGGAGTTATTGTAACGACACTTTATACCATTTTTTAAACTTCATCTATATTAACGTAAGTTCGACGTAAATAATTAGTTAATCTTTTAGTATGATTATGCTAAAATTTAAAATAATTAACTCATAATCAAACTATTTGTTCATTTTCTTTGCTCGTCCAAAGAAAACGGAACCAAAAGAAAAGACGCTTTTTCTTAGGTATTTTTTCGCTTAAAGCGAAAAACCACAAGGAGTTTCTTCCATCGCTTCTCCTCGCCCAAAGCTCACACTTTGTCGTTTCCAAGGCTTTAAAAATTTTTAACGGAAATTGCCATTGCTTCACCTCGCCCAGAACTTACGTTCTGTCGTATACTGGAGAAAAAGAAGAAAACTTATATCGAACTCACGTTATATTAATAACTGGTGTTAGATTGCATTCAAATAGTTTACACCATGAAAATAAATAGTAGCATTTGTGTAATTGCCTTAGGAGTCTGTATTTCTTGTATTGCCTTCTCTTGCGATTCTAAAAAGGGACACCTCGCATTTGATTACGGAACAAAAAATGACTCTGCGTTGTTTTATTTCTATAAAGGGTGGGAGCACATCATGGATAAAGGAGAGTGGACGTTGTCTGAAGAAGCCTTTAGAAAAGCGGTTGATCATGATCCTGATTTTTTAATAGGAAAAAGTTTAGTAGGAAGAATAAGTGATGATCTGGAAGAGCGTTTGGAGATTAAAGAAGTTCTAGAATCTAAAAAAGAAACACTAACCGCAGATGAGCGTTTGTTACTGGATGTATATATGTTGAATATTGATCTGACAAATGCGCGGTCGCAATCTCCAGAGAGTTTAGGAGCTATCGTAAAAGATTTTCGAGCGTTATCAGAAACTAATTACAGAACGTTTGTCCATACCTATCCAGAAGAAAGCTACATCAAAGCAGAATATATAGAAGTCCTACACGCAGGATATGGCCCACAACTAGCATTGGATTCTTTACAAATACTTACTTCTCAAAAAGAACGAGAAGAACATCTGTTCTTTAAGAGCTATAGCGCATCTTTAGAAGCCGAATTAGGAAATTATGAACAAGCATTATTGTATGCAAATCAAGTGCTAACGATGTCAAAAAATGCATCTATTGCAAACCCTCAAGCGGTTTTTGCAGATATCTATTTTAAAATGGATAGTCTACAATTGGCTAAAATGTATATTGAGAAGGCCGTTGCTTTAGATCCGAAACACATCATTGCTCAAGGATTAAAAAGTAACATTGAGAAAAGCATAAAAGACACTCTTTAACACCAATTATCATTTAAAAAGAGCCTTAAGAAATTGAATTATAGCGTGGCCAGATGAAATAGAAAATCAAAGCATAGTCTTAACTACGGTTTTATTTTATATTGACGTATGGATGCGATAAAAACAAATTAGTAGGTTTGTTTTAAGTGATAATTGGTGTAATACCACTTTTTAAAACTCAGCAAAGCGCCTGTCTTCTATAAAATCGTTATCGGTAAGTGTTTTTAAGAAGGCGATGAGTTGTTCTTTTTCTTCTGAGGTGATATCAAGTCCAAACGTACTATCGGGACGTCTAAACTGTTCATCCAGTGTAGGACTATCTACCATACCATCCGTATAGAAATCAAGAACCTCTTCTAGTGTTGCTATACGTCCATCATGCATGTATGGGAAGGTAATTTCTATATTACGTAAACTAGGCACTTTAAATTTGCGGTTGTCATCTGGTAACCCAGTGACACGTTCACGACCTATATCATCATAAGCTGGATCAACCGGAAGTCCGTTATTACGATACGACTGATCTGTTTGTAACGTACCCGCATGGCATGAAGCACATTTAGCATCAAATACCGCACGTCCTGCATTTTCTTGATCTGTAAATGTAACGGCTTCTCCTCGTTCTAATTTGTCAAACTTAGAGTTAGCACTCACCATCATCACCATAAATTGCGATAAAGCTTTAAATAGCCTGTCTGCACTTACGCCTTCTGATCCAAAAGCTTCTGCAAATAGCGTCGGATATGTATCATCTGCGGCAAGTTTTGAAATGACATTAGATACCGTTTCATTCATTTCTATTTCTGAAGTAATCGGAATAATAGGTTGTGTGTCTAAAAATGTCGCTGCACCATCCCACGTAAACTCATTCATAAAAGCAAGGTTGTGTAAAGGCTGTGCATTACGACTTCCTATTTGTCCGCCTACACCATGACTCGTAATATGTGTATGATGTGTAAATGAAAAGGATTGGATATGACAAAACCCACATGAAACCACACCATCTGATGCTAACTGACCATCGTAAAATAATTTTTTACCTAATTCAAATCCTTTTTCGGTAGGTGGGTTCTGTATGATGCTATAGGTGGCATCTGGAAAATTAGACGGCACTGTAAAATCCAATAACGGATTTGTAATCGTCATCGGATCATCGTCTGTGCCAATAGTCGTCTCGCCATCACCAGACTCTGAACTACAGCCCCAGCAAAAAAGAATCAATATAAGATAGCTTGTTATTTTCATTATTCAGAAATGCTAAAGGCAGTGCTTGTGTTTTCTGCGATTTTTGGTGCGTTTATAGGATCTACTTGAATCTCATCTTTTTCTTCTAAAGAAAGTGTGTGAACTCCATCAAATATTTTAGCAACATCAAACTGTATTGTTTTTGAGGCTGTATTTTCGCTGCTTACCTCAAACTCATTGAGTGAAAGTGTTATTTCTTTATAGTTGTCAAGGTTGGCGCCGTGACTTCCTACGTGATATAAAAAAGGGTCATCTTCGGTTACGGTAGCAGTCGTATACGTTCCTTCAAATTTTAAAAACTTATACCCTGCAGACCAGGTCCATAACATACCCGCTTCTTCTGCCAATGGGATAAAATTAAGGGTTCCTGATTCTATAGGATACTTCGTAGGATCTACACCAAAACCAAAGGTGATTCCTTTATACGTGTCAGCAGGAATATTAGATAGATTTGCTGTCTTGCTTCCATCTTCATTGATTAAGAAATAACTATCTTCTACAGGATAGATATAGGTTGTATTGTCTGCTTTGATTAAGATAATATTTGAGATAATATATTTTAACTCATTTACAGTATAGGTTTCATTACTATTGTTCGTATATGTAGCAGGAGTCATTGCTAATGATGCTCCATCTACAACATTTTCAAATACCAGATTAAGACTTCCAGGATCTGGAGTTACGGTATTTGATTCGTCATTATTACATGCGGTCAGTAGGCTAGCAAAACCTACGAAGAGTGCAAAAATTTTTTTCATTTTCTTCTTAATTTATTTTTATTAATACGGCATCTAGAGAGCCGTTGGAGCTTGTGAGTTCTCCCGTATTACTTTGAGTTTCTCCAGCTATAATAATAGCTCCTTGGTTGTTTGAGGCGATTCCTAATCCAAAATCAATACCATCACCACCTATAGATCGTTGATCTTGCAAATTACCATCGGTGTCTAATAAGGCAATCCAAATATCGTTTTGTCCAGCATTTTCAGTAACGTCTATATCATTACTACGTGATGACCCTGTAATTGCAAGTCCATTGGTCGTAGCAACAACAGCTCTAGCCGAATCAAAACCTGTACCTCCTAAGGTTTTTTCCCAGAGTAAGCCACCTTGATCATTTATCTTTATCACCCATACATCAGCGTTGCCATTAAATTCTGTAACATCTCCATCATTGCTACGGGTATCTCCAGCAATCACATAATTACCATCAGGTGTTTTTACAGCGGCAAATGCAATATCTATTTCAGACCCGCCAAAAGAACGTTCCCACAAAAGATCACCAGAAGCATCTATACGTACCGCCCAGAAATCATAGCTTCCTTTGGGATTTGATATATCAAAATCTGTACTCTCGCTAGCGCCTACCATAAGGATTCCTCCATCATCAGCTTGTACGGTAGCGTATGCTCTGTCATTATTTGTACCTCCAAAATACCGTCGCCATTCCTTGTTTCCGTTAGCGTCTAGTTTATGTCCCCAAAATTCACCTACGCCATGTAACGTGGCTCTGGTAGTATCTTCGTCTTCAGGTTCTAATAGATCATTTCCTTCTCCATTAGATGCAGTCACATCTAGAAATCCTGATGTAAAATAACCGCCATCTGATGTTTGTATGATAGAAAAGGCTTGATCAGAACCTGGGAAGCCATAGCTTTTCTCCCATTGAATCTCTCCTTGAGCGTCTAACTTTACAATCCAGTGATCTTGAAAACCTTCATTGTTGCTTACATGGCCATCACTACTTCTACTATAGCCTATCATTGCATAGCCTCCATCTGATGTTTGGATTACTTCTTCGCCACGATCATCATCTGTTCCTCCATACGTTTTTGACCATTGTATGTTTCCGGCGCTGTCAGTTTTTACAAGCCAGTACATATTTACCTGAGTTGTGTTGTCTGTAATATCACCATCTATACTTTGAGAATATCCTAATGCGATAAAACCACCATCGTTGGTGGCTGTCACATCATGAAAGGTGTCGTCTTCGCTTCCACCATAAACGCTTGTGAAATCTACAGTAATAGTTACAGGATCTTCTGTTTCAGGATCTGTGTTGGGGTCTTCTGTTTCGGGATCTGTACTTTCTGGCTGAGGTGTAGACTCGTCTTCGCTACATCCTATCATGAATATGGAGAGTAGTAAAAGGGTGAGTATACGCTTTCGCGAAAGCGTAAAAAGTAACTTTTTCATTTTTCTTCTTCTTAGCATTTAGGTTCCTGTTCTTCTAATAATAAACAACCCGCCATCTATATCGCTAATAATGATGTTGTTGCTGTTAAAATAAGGATATATACTCCAGACTCCGTTAAAAGAAGTGCCATTGTTTGTAGGGTAGGTGTCAAAAGAACCGGTGTCCACTAGATTTCCTGTAGCAATATCTGAAATATCTGCCACACGAATGCCTCGCGTGTAATTTGACAAAAACACCTCGTTGCCTTTTATATATAAATTATGATCTGTAGCTCCTGTATCTCCACTGAAAGTTCCTGAAAATGTTGGGTTGTCCAGATCTGTAAAATTAAATAAAAGTGTACGTGTATTAAAACCTATATTGTTTTCATCTAGCTCATCGTTTACTATAAAATAGGTGTGATCTTCTGTGAGCCATCCTTGGTGTGTGTATCCTATATTTGGGTAGTCTACTTCTGAGATTGCTATTACATTTGCTTTATCAGTAACATCTAGAATCACCACTTTGTCTACATTACTACCTATATAAATCTCTCTCCCAGTATAATCTGTGTCTGGCCCATTATAGGTAACTACTTGTGCATCGTGGGTGTATCCTTGTCCTGAAAAACCTCCTGCAAAAGTAGGGTTAAGCGGATCACTAATGTCTATAATATGAGGGCCTCCACTAAAAGAGCTTGTCCCGTCAGCATAGGCAAATGCTTGTTGTTCATTAATAACAATATTATGCACGTTTCCAAATTCTGTATATACGGCACTTGGTGTAAATGTGATGTTTTGGTCTGGATCTACATCTCGTAATAGGGAAAGATCAAAAACTTGCATGCCGTGTCCAGAAGCTTCACTTACGATAAAGGCATAATCATTATATACTTTTATATCTCTCCATTTAGAAGGAGTTGTTTCGGTAGGTAAAAATCCGACAATTCTTGGCGATGTAGGTTCTGAGATATCTATAAATGAAACACCTTCACGTCTTCCAAATAATGCATATTCTGTACCTGTGACAGGATCTGTCCATCCCCATATATCGTTTCCTCCTACGGAGTTTCCAAATTGTGAAAGGTCTATTTGTGCCATGAGATCAAAATCCTCACATGGGAAAATACCTGCAAATCCGTTTTCGCATACAAGACGGCCATTGGCAACAGGTATAGGCTCTTCTTCCTCTTCTGTATTTGGAGTTACTACAATAGGTGCCGTGCTATTATCATCATCGCTACAGACTATAATACTTCCCAAAATAACTAGAAAAAAGAAGTGCATTAATTTCATTTTAATATTAGTTTTTGTGTGCTATTGTTTGTTTTTACAAAATAGAGCCCTGTTTGAAGATGGGTAAGATCTAGTTGTACATTATTAGTAACACTTTTTGTGTTATAGACCACTTGCCCTAGTGTGTTGTATACAGCTATGGGTCCAATGGATGTACTCGCATTTATGTCTACAATGCCAGACGAAGGATTAGGAAACATAGAAATTTCTTTAGGCACCTCAAAAGAAGTAACGTTAAGGGTTTCATTTTGTTTTACAAGCGAGAATCCATTATTCCCACTTAGAACGATATTCCCACTTTCAAAAAATGGATAGACATTCCATAAGCCAGATGTTCCTACATTATCACTGCTTGGCACGGTATCAAAATAGCCTATCTCTGATATATTTTGATTAGCAATGTCTGAGATATCTAATACTCTCATCCCTGCTCTATAGCTTGCTAAGTAAAATAAGTTTCCGACGACATATCCATTATGATCTGTAGATGTGTTTGTGCCTTCATATTCAAAATGAAGTTGAGGGTTGTCTAAATCGTCAAAATCAAAAATGATTGTTCTTGTGTTGAATCCAAAATCTATTTCATCTGTCTCATCACCTACAAGAAAATAACGTTGATCTTCTGTAAACCAGCCTTGATGTGTGTATCCTATATTTGGATAGGAGATGGTTGAGATTTCTACAGGGTTTGCTTTGTCTGTAATATCTACAATAGCGATTTCGTTTTCATTACTACCTATAAGGATTTCTTTATCTGTATAATCAGAATCTGGACCACTATAGGTCACTACTTGTGCATCGTGGCTATAACTGTTTGCAGCATAGCCTCCTTCACCAATAGGATTTATTGGGTCTTGAATATTTATAAAGTGCGGTCCTCCTGAAAAGGTTTGAGTTCCTACCCCATAAGCATATCCAGATTCTGTATTGATAACAATATTGTGAGCCTTTCCAAATCCATCATAATGGGCTGTTTCAGAAAAAGTAACTGGCGGGTTTGTTACGTCTCGTAATTGAGTAAGATCAAATACTTGCATTCCGTGTCCTGAAGCTTCGCTTACCACAAACGCATGATTTTGATATACTTTTATATCTCTCCAGCCACTATTACCAGTGTGTGTAGGTAATTTACCAAGATATATGACATTGATAGGGTTTGAAATATCAATAAATGCAGTTCCATTAGAGAGTCCTACAAGCGCATACTCTTTGCCATCTTCTGGATCTGTCCATCCCCAACTATCATTGGCAAAATTTGCGTCCATCTCATTATTTGTAAGTCTGGCTTGTAAATCAAATCCTTCACAAGGAAAGTTTCCTGACAGGTTTCCATCGCAGGGTGTTTGTGCGATTATCATGGAAGAAAATTGTAGTAGTCCAAAAATGAGACATATTTTGGTCATGTAAGATCTCATAGGGTAGTTTTTAGTTTGGGTTATTGTAAACTTATAAAATTTACAGCGTATAAGTGAAATATCCGATCAAGTATTACTTGTCAATATACATCTATATAACAAATGAACCCTTTAAATTCCCAGTGATGTAGAATAAATACACTGAAATGAGATAGAAAATTATACCCTTAGAAGGTTGTTTGTTACCTTTGCGGTTATGCTAGAAAACAAAGATCAATCACGCACTTCTTTAGAAGAATTAGGAGAGTTTGGACTCATAGATCATCTTACAGAACATTTTAAAATTACTCAAAAAACCACTGTAAAAGGAATAGGTGATGATGCTGCTGTATTATCATTTCCAGATAGCCAAGTCGTAGTGACTACAGATCT
>JBLHOX010000088.1:0-9361 GCA_047623725.1 Dokdonia sp.
GATTCTATACTGCCAGTATATTGGAGTTATCTTTGTGGTATGCAAGAAGTAGATTATATTATTGTTGGTTTAGGATTAGCTGGAATTGCTTTTTGTGAACAATTAGAAAATGCCAATAAGACTTTTCTGGTTTTTGATAATGGTGTTGATGGCGCCAGTCGAGTAGCTGCAGGTTTGTATAATCCAGTGATTTTAAAACGGTACACATTACCTTGGAAAGCAACAGAACAATTGGATATTGCGGTTCCTTATTTCAAAAAAATAGAAAACAAAATTCAAGCTAGTTGTATCCATGAGTTACCTGTTCAAAAAGTGTTTTCATCTATAGAAGATCAAAATAATTGGTTTGCTGCTTCAGATAAACCAGAACTTGAACGATTTATTTCTCCAGTACTTATTCCTGATACTAATGAATATATCAGTGCTCCTTATACGTATGGACGCGTGTTAGAAACTGGACGTATTGATATAAAAAAACTTCAAAAAAAGTATCAAGCATATCTTGAGGCTAAGAACGCTTTCGCGAAAGCGGACTTTGAACATTCAGAAATTGAATGCACAGATCTAGGTGTTATTTATAAAGGAATACGTGCAAAGCGCATTGTATTTGCTGAAGGATATGGACTTAAAAAGAACCCTTATTTTAAACATTTACCGCTTGTGGGGAATAAGGGAGAGTATATCATTATAAAAGCGCAAGATTTAAAATTAACAGCAGCTATAAAAACATCTTTCTTTATCGTTCCGCTTGGAGATGATTTGTATAAAGTAGGTGCTACTTTTAATTGGAAAGATAAAGATACCATCCCCACAAAAGAAGCTAGAGAAGAACTGATAGAAAAACTGGCTACTTTGATTTCTTGTGAATATGAAATTGTAGATCAAGAAGTAGGCGTCCGCCCTACAGTAGGGGATCGTAGAGCATTACTAGGAATGCATCCAGAACATCATCAATTGTTTGTTTTTAATGGATTAGGGACACGTGGTATTATGATGTCTGCAATGCTAGCTACACATCTTTTTGACCACATAGAAAACGGTAAAGACTTATTAAAAGAAGTGAATATAAATCGTTTTGGAAAAAAGACGAGTGCTTCTTAGGCGTCGGCTAGTTGGTCTTTCGCTTTATCATATTTCATAAAGAAGTTAATCCATATATTTCGCGAAAGCCTCATAATAACAGGTAGGAATACAACCATAGTACCTACAATAGCTAAAAAGGTATTGATCAGTGTAGCTCCAATAAAGAAATAAGTAATAGCAAAAGAGACGGACGCAAACATGATTCCTACAGGATAACTTACATACATAGCCCCATAAAAAAAGGAAGGTTCAATCTTATATTTTGTATTACAATGAGAGCATCGCTCATGCATATTCAATGTTTGCGAAAGTCTATAAGGGTTGGATTGTTTGTACATGGATTCATTATGGCAAACAGGACATTTGCCAAATAGAATGCTATTCAATTTTGTTCCTTTTAAAAATGCCATAATGATGTTGATTTAAAGACCAAATTTAAGCATCTTTGCACTCTTCTTTTTGAGAAGGTCATAATTTTTATCTATATAGAAATGCTTAACATTCATAATCTTTCAGTATCCTTTCAAGGAGAGTATCTTTTTGAAGAAATAACCTTTAGACTTAACGGTGGAGATCGTGTAGGTCTTGTTGGGAAGAATGGGGCTGGTAAGTCTACCATGTTACGTATTATATCTGGAGAGCAAGAATATGATACCGGTTCTATTGCGATTGAAAAAGAAATACAAATAGGGTTTCTTAAACAGGATATAGACTTTATTGAAGGACGTACAGTACTAGAAGAATCGTACGAGGCTTTTTCTGAAATTAAAAAATTAGAACAAGAGCTAGAAGAAATTAACACCCAGCTTTCTGAACGTACAGATTATGAAAGTGATAGTTACAATCAGTTAATGATTGATCTCAATGAGATACAGCATCAATATGAAATACACGGTGGGTATAACTATCAAGGAGATACAGAGCGTATTCTACAGGGGTTAGGTTTTAAAAGAGAAGATTTTGAAAAACTCACCGATACTTTTTCTGGTGGATGGCGTATGCGTATTGAGCTAGCGAAGCTATTATTGCAAAGCAATGATATTCTTTTATTAGATGAGCCCACAAACCATTTAGATATAGAATCTATTATATGGTTAGAAGGCTTTTTGAAAAATTATATAGGTGCTGTTGTGATTGTATCTCACGATAAGATGTTTTTAGATAATGTGACAAATCGTACGATAGAAATATCATTGGGTCGTATTTATGATTATCCAAAACCATATTCACAATACCTTGTATTGCGTGAAGAACTAAGAGAACAACAACTAGCGTCTCAAAAGAATCAGCAAAAACAAATAGAGCAAACAGAAAAGCTCATAGAAAAGTTTAGAGCAAAGGCTTCTAAGGCTACAATGGCACAATCACTTATTAAAAAATTAGATAAGATTGATCGTATTGAGGTAGATGAAGATGATAATAGTGTGATGACACTTAAATTTCCAATTTCTATTACGCCAGGAAAAGTGGTGATAGAGACAGAAGGTGTGGCAAAAAGTTATGGAGATAAAAAAGTGCTGCAAAACATCGACCTGCTAGTAGAGAGAGATACAAAGACGGCTTTTGTTGGTCAAAACGGGCAAGGTAAATCTACATTAGCAAAGATTATTGTAGGAGAACTAGCGCATAAAGGAAGTCTTAAACTAGGTCATAATGTGCAAATAGGATATTTCGCGCAAAACCAAGCAGAATATTTAGACGGTAGTAAGACAGTAGAAGATACCATGATCGATGCTGCCGATGAGAAAACAAGACCTAGAGTACGTGATATTTTAGGATCATTCCTTTTTAGAGGAGAAGAAGTAGATAAATACGTACGTGTACTTTCAGGAGGAGAACGCAATAGATTGGCACTTGCCAAAATGATGTTACAACCCTTTAATGTATTGGTGATGGATGAACCAACCAACCACCTTGATATAAAATCTAAAAATGTATTAAAAGCTGCGTTAAGGAATTTTGGAGGAACACTTATTGTGGTATCTCACGATAGAGATTTTTTGCAAGGGCTTACAGATCGCGTGTATGAATTTAAAGATCAGCGAATAAAAGAATACCTAGGAGATATAGATTATTATCTAAATGAAAGAGAAGTTGAAAGCTTACGCGAAATTGAAAAAAGAGATGATCAACCCGTAAAAGCCGAAGCGAAGAAAGATAATAAGCAATCTTACGAAGATCAGAAAAAGCTAAAAGGGCTTAATAATAAATTGAGTAAGATAGAATCTCAGATTAATAAGCTTGAACGAGAAGTCAAAGCGATTGATGTAGAGATGGAAATCAATTATGAAGCGACAGTAGCTAAACCTAACTTCTTTGATAGCTATCAAAATAAAAAGAAAGATCTTGATCAGTTGATGCAGGATTGGGAGACAACTTCTGAGCAAATCGATCAGTTGACGTAAAATGGCTTGCTACACGCTAGTTGTTTGGGGCGTTTTCCTTTTATGTGTAGAGAAGAAGTATACCAGATTATTGCGTATAAGAAATTCTCAATAACATTCTGTTTAAATTATGAGTTTTTTAACGATATGATACAAAGAGCGTGCATACTTTTGCACCTTACTATTTTTAATCTATAGAATTCCTCGAGGTTCTACCTCGGGGTCAAAGAGGAAAGTTTGAAAACGGATAGTTTTCATAAAACTAAAAATAAGTTTTTTCCGCTTGATACCTCGATGGCTCTGCCTCGGGGTAGTTCATTTTTATAAAATAGTATCAACTCATTATAACCAACCCAGAATTTATGAGAATACTTTTACAAATTGTTGTTAGCCTTCTAATAGTAGCTCTAGGCGGCTTTCTTATGATGAAACTCTTTGGCTTGGACAAAAAAGAAAGACCAAAACCAAAACCTGTAGTAAAAACTGTTTTTGTAGATACTGTCCAAAACGGTCTTATTCCTATAGTAATAGAAGCAAACGGAAACCTTACCGCTAAGCGTAGAGTAGAATTGTACTCTGAAGTGCAAGGCGTGCTTATTGCTGGGAATAAAGTATTTAAGCCAGGTCAAGTTTTTAGAAAAGGAGAAACACTTTTAAAATTAAATGCAGCTGAGTTTAGAGCAACCGTAAACTCCCAAAAAAGTAACTTGATCAATCAGATCACTGCGATACTACCAGATTTAAGATTAGATTATCCAGAAGCCTATGCTAAGTGGGAATCGTATGTAAATACATATGATATTAATAAATCACTATCACAACTACCAGAAATCACGTCTGATAAAGAGCGCTATTTTATAACAGGACGTAATATCCTTACTTCGTATTATAATGTAAAAAATTTAGAACAACGATTATATAAATACCGTATAACAGCTCCTTTTTCAGGGATATTAACCGAGGCAAATGTGACTGAAGGCGCCTTAGTTCGTAGTGGTCAAAAAATAGGAGAATTTATAGAAACAGGAATTTATGAACTTCCAGTCGCTATAAGTAAGATCTATGCAGATTTATTGAAAGTAGGAAAAGAAGTTACTTTAAAAAACCTAGACGATTCAAAAGAATACAAAGGGGTTGTGACACGTATTAATGGAAATATAGAGCAAGCATCTCAAACCATCACCGCTTTTATAGAAGTAAAAGACGAATCACTTCGAGAAGGAATGTATCTTGAAGCAAAACTAAACGCTCGCCAAGAAACAGACGCCATCACAATAAATAGAGATTTATTGCAATCAGAGAGGCAATTGTTTGTGGTAAGAGATACCATTCTAGACATCATTGATGTAAAACCTGTTTATTTTTCTGAAAAAACGGTTGTTGTTAAGGGAGTGCCTAATGGTACCATTCTAGTTAATAAACCAGTTCCTGGAGCGTATGCTGGAATGAGAGTAAAAGTATATGAAGAAAACACCACAGCAAAAACCGAATAAGTCATGAGAAAATTAATCTCTTACTTTATAAAGTATCACGTTGCTGTAAATGTAATTGTCATCGCTTTTGCCATTTTAGGAATTTTAGGAGCGCGGTCTATGCGATCTTCCTTCTTTCCGTTAGTAGATTCAAAAAATGTACTTATTACCATTGTATACCCTGGAGCTTCTCCGCAAGAAGTAGAAGAAGGGATTGTCTTAAAAATAGAAGATAACCTTAAAGGATTGGTAGGAGTAGATAGGGTAACGTCTACTTCAAGAGAAAATAGTGGAAGCATTAATGTAGAAATAGCAAAAGGAGAAGATATCGATTTCATGCTTTTAGAAGTGAAGAATGCGGTAGATCGAGTTCCGTCGTTTCCTACAGGAATGGAGCCTCTGGTGGTATCAAAGTTAGAATCAGTACGACAAACCATTTCTTTCGCGGTAAGCGGAAAAGACATTCCACTAGCGACATTAAAACAAATAGGGCGCCAAGTTGAGAATGACTTGAGAGGTGTAGAAGGGATATCGCAAATTAGTGTCTCTGGATATCCAGATGAAGAAATTGAAATAGCAGTAAACGAAAATAACCTACTTGCCTATAATATTTCTTTTGATGAAGTAGCTCAAGCCGTCTCAAGAACAAATATTTTAACAACAGGAGGAACTGTAAAAGCAGATGCCGAAGAATACTTGATTAGGGCTAATAACAGATCCTATTACGGGAACGAGCTTGAAAATATTATTGTAAGGGCAGATGCTACAGGACGCTTTATACGTCTAAAGGATGTGGCCATTGTACGAGATCGTTTTTCAGAAACGCCTAATGCTACTTTTTACAATGGTGAGACCTCGCTTAATGTAGTGATCACAAGTACCAACTCTGAAGATCTTATCTCCAGTGCCGAAAAAGTAAAAGAATATATAGAGGATTTTAATATTAAATACAATAATGTTCAGTTAAGTGTTATCACAGACCTTTCTAAAACATTAGTACAACGTACAGAACTACTTACAGAAAATGCTGTTATTGGGATGATTCTGGTATTAGTTTTCTTAAGTCTTTTCTTAAATACACGATTAGCCTTTTGGGTAGCTTTTGGATTGCCCGTTGCATTTTTAGGAATGTTTATGTTGGCACCTTACTTTAATGTAACGATTAATGTACTTTCATTATTTGGGATGATTATCGTGATTGGTATTCTGGTAGATGATGGTATTGTGATTGCTGAAAACATATACCAACATTACGAAAAAGGAAAAGATCCTATTCAAGCAGCAATAGACGGTACTATGGAAGTAATACCTCCTATCGTATCAGCAATCATAACCACCCTATTGGCATTTGGAATATTTCTCTTTCTTGATGGTCGTATAGGAGAGTTTTTTGGAGAAGTATCTGTTGTTGTAATATTGACGCTTTCAGTTTCATTGGTAGAAGCATTGATTATTCTTCCTGCGCATTTAGCACACTCAAAAGCCCTCCGTAAAGAAGGAAAGAAACCCACGACAACCATAGGGAAACTATTTTCAAAGCTTAGATACTTTAACACCTTTGGAGATAATATTATGACTTGGCTTAGAGATAATTTATATAGTCCGGTGTTGAGAATTACCTTGAAGTATAAATTTATAACAGTATCTCTATTTTTGTTTTTCATTCTTTTAACTGCAGGAAGTTTTGGGGCGGGTATTATACGAGGAGCATTCTTTCCGCAAATAGCGAGTGACCGTGTCCAGATAACACTCAATATGCCTAATGGGACCAATGAGAAAGTGACAGATAGTATTATCTCTTTTATAGAAGAAAAAGCAATAGAGGTAAATAAAGAATTTACAGAAAAATATTTTGCAGGCACAGATAAGCAACTCACAGAAAATATTATTAAAAATTTAGGGCCTGGTACTTCAGCAGCTACCTTAACCATGAACTTGCTTCCTGGTGAAGAACGACCTAATGAAATCACATCAAGACTAGTCACAAATAGCTTACGCGAAAAAGTAGGAGAGGTGATAGGTGCTGAGAGTCTTGTTTTTGGAGGTGGAGGGAACTTTGGAGGAAGTCCAGTTTCTGTTTCTCTATTAGGAAATAATATAACAGAGTTAAAAGCAGTCAAAAAAGAATTGAAAGATATTCTGGTGGCAAATCAACTTCTGAAAGATGTAACAGATAATGATCCTGCCGGAATTAAAGAAATACGTCTGGAGTTAAAAGAACAGGCGTACTCATTGGGACTCAACCTTAGTACCGTCATGGCTCAAGTGAGAGCTGCATTTTTTGGAACACAAGCACAACGTTTTCAAAGAGGACAAGATGAAATAAGAGTATGGGTACGCTATGATAAAGAAGATCGCTCTTCTATTACAGATCTAGATGCAATGCGTATTCTTGTGCCAAGCGGAGATCGTGTGCCACTTCAAGAAATTGCAACCTATACCATACAAAGAGGAGATGTGGCTGTAAATCATTTGGAAGGACAACGAGAAATCCAAATATCAGCAGACCTTAAAGATCCTAAAAACACAAGCGCTACCGATATTGTTGCAGAGATACGTAATGAGATCATGCCAGATATTTTGTCTAGATATCCTACGGTAACCCCTTCTTATGAAGGGCAAAATAGAGAGGCAAATAAGCTAACTGATTCTTTAGGGCCTGTAGGAATCGTTGTGTTGCTCCTTATTTATATTACCATTGCATTTGCTTTCCGAAGCTATAGTCAGCCTATATTATTAATACTCTTAGTGCCATTTAGTTTACCAGCAGTAGCTTGGGGACATTGGATACATGACTTTCCGGTCAATATTCTTTCTATGTTAGGGATTATTGCACTTATCGGAATTATGGTAAACGACGGCTTAGTCCTTATAGGGAAGTTTAATACAAACCTTAAAGAAGGGATGACCTTTGATGATGCTATTTATGAAGCAGGTCGTTCTCGTTTCAGAGCGATCTTTCTTACCTCTATTACAACAATAGCTGGATTGGCACCTTTAATTTTTGAGACAAGTAGACAAGCACAATTCTTGATTCCTATGGCAATTTCTATTGCATACGGTATTGGGTTTGCAACAATATTAACCCTTATTCTATTGCCTATTTTTATATCCTTTAGCAACAGCATTAAAGTAGCATTAAAATGGGTATACTTTGGTGGAGAAGTAACTAAAGAAGAAGTAGAAAGAGCGATCAAAGAACAAAAAGAAAGCGAGGCTCATATACATTCAGGTCAAGAGCCAAGCATGGCTTTAGAAAATAATGATACATTATATCCAAAATCTATTACAGGACAACCCTATGAATCTTAAGCAGTGTAGTATATATTTTGTTCTCGTTGTATTCGCTTTCGCGAAAGCGTACTCACAAGAAACCCCTTCTCAAATACTCTCCAAAGAAGAAGCGGTATCTATCATGCTTGAAAATAACTTTGGAATCCAACTAGCAAATAACCAAGTGGAGATTTCAGAGAATAACACTAGTATTCTCAATGCCGATTTTTTACCTAGCTTAACTGGTAATGCAGGAGCAAACTTTGATAGAACCACCAGTAGTACAGATTTTGGAGGCGCTACAGATGCAGACGGTAATCCAAGACCTGACATAGAAATTGTAGGAGCAGAGACAACCCGATATAATGCGTCTATAAATCTTGATTATACATTGTTTGACGGATTAGGGCGTTATTATAATTACAAACAACTTAAAGAACAGTATAATCTAACACAGCTAGAAGCAAGAGAAACGATAGAGAGTACCATGTTACAGCTTTTTTCTGTGTATTATGAAGTTGCTAGACTCAAAGAGAATGTTATCATTTTAGAAGAAGCACTTCAGGTAAGTAAAGATAGGGCTGTCCGCGCGCAATATCAATTTGACTATGGGCAGGTAAATAAACTTCAGGTACTTAATGCAAAAGTAGATATCACTACAGATAGTATAAACGTGTTAAATGCGCGTCAGAGTTTAAAGAATGTTCAACGAGATCTTAACGTGGTTCTTAATAGAGATTTGGAAAATAAGTTTCAGGCAGATACAACAGTGACTTTTGTAAATGAACTTATTGTAGATAGCCATATAGAACAGGCATTAGAAAATAACGTAACCCTACTTCAATCAGAACAAGATATTATTATTAGTGACTATCAAATTAAAACGGCAAGAGCATTATTCTTACCTACCGTTGGACTAACGGGAAGTTATGGGTGGAACCTTTCTAATAATCCTGCCTCTGTATTTTTTCCAAGTACGACAGGAACTTCAAACTCTCTTGCCGCAGGAGCTACTTTACGATGGGATATCTTTGATGGAGGTAGATCGTTAATTGCGCTTAAAAATGCTAAGATTTTTAGGAAAAGTCAAGAGTTGGTAAAAGAACAATTGAAGCAACAAGTACAGCGCGATATTGCAAACGCAAAAGG
>JBLHOX010000089.1:0-9356 GCA_047623725.1 Dokdonia sp.
AGCCCTAACGCTATCCAAAAATGATTTTGAATGTTCTTGTGAAATGGATATTGTTTTTTCATTTAAAATTTAAAAATACTAAAGTCCATTATAAATAAAAGGGTAAACATTAATTTTAATTACTTTTCAGTATATTCCATGTAAAGAACGATTCCTTGTTACAGTATATACAGAAACACACCCAACTTCCTGAGTCCGGTATAAAAAACACCCTCAAACTTCTCGCTGAAGATTGCACCTTACCCTTTATTGCTCGCTATCGTAAAGAAGCGACAGGTAATCTAGATGAAGTAGAGATTGAACAAATCATCACTTTTAAAGATCAATTTGAAACGTTAGAAAAGCGTAAGAAAACCATCTTAAAAGCATTAGAAGAGCAAGATGTTTTAACAAATGAGTTACAATCAAAAGTAACAACGTCTCAAGATCTAACCACCCTAGAAGATCTATACCTTCCTTATAAAAAGAAGCGTAAGACCAAAGCAGAGACGGCGCGTAAAAATGGACTAGAACCACTTGCCAAAATGATCATGAGTCAGAATGCGAGTGATCTGGAAGGATTAGCACATCGGTATACCAATCCCGAAGTCCCATCTCCAGAAGACGCTTTGGAAGGTGCCCGTTATATTATTGCTGAGTGGATCAACGAGCGAACCGATATACGTACAGGAATCAGGAATCAATTAGAGCGTTTTGCATTCATAGAAACTAAAGTCATCAAGACCAAAGAGTCTGATGAAAAAGCACAGAAATTTAGAGATTACTTTAATTGGTCAGAAGCTTTACAAAGATGTCCTTCGCATCGATTACTCGCTATTTTAAGAGCAGAAAATGAAGGCTATATTCGTGTGAAAATCACCATTGATGATGAGCGTGCTTTAGAAAAAATAGAACGTAAACTCATTAGATCACGTAATGAATGCGCCACACAGATAGAACTCGCCGTAAAAGATGCCTACAAGCGTTTATTACTTCCTTCGTTATCCAATGAAGCGTTATCAGAAGCCAAAAAGAAAGCCGATGAAACCGCTATCCAAGTATTTGCTAAGAATCTAAAACAACTCCTTCTCGGTTCGCCGTTAGGAGAAAAACGCATTCTTGCGATTGACCCAGGGTTTAGAACAGGCTGCAAAGTGGTTTGCCTCGATGCACAAGGCGGTTTATTACATAATGAAACCATCTATCCACACGCACCCAAAAACGACGACAAAGGAGCTATTAAGAAGCTAAGTTCGCTCACAGACGCCTATAAAATAGAAGCCATTGCTATTGGAAATGGAACCGCTTCTCGCGAAACCGAACGCCTTGTGAAACGGATTCATTTTAAAAATGAAATGCAGGTATTTGTGGTGAGTGAAGCAGGTGCTTCGATTTATTCTGCTTCCAAAATTGCCAGAGATGAGTTTCCTAATTATGATGTGACCGTACGCGGTGCCGTTTCTATCGGGAGACGTCTTGCAGATCCGTTGGCAGAACTGGTGAAGATTGATGCCAAGTCTATTGGTGTCGGTCAATACCAGCATGATGTAGATCAGACGGCGCTTAAAAACAGCCTGGATCGTGTCGTAGAAACCTGTGTAAATCATGTCGGGGTGAATGTCAATACGGCAAGTGCTCCATTACTCAGTTATGTATCTGGAATTGGACCAAAATTGGCAGAAGGTGTGGTACGCTTTCGCGAAAGCGAAGGACCCTTTACCTCAAGAGTTGCCATAAAGAAAGTGCCTCGTCTGGGTGGAAAAGCCTTTGAGCAAGCTGCAGGTTTCCTTCGAATTAAAGGTGCAAAAAATCCACTGGATGACTCCTCTGTGCATCCTGAACGGTATAAACTTGTAGAGAAAATAGCCAAAGATCAGAAGATTTCTATTGCTGAAATGGTGGGGAATAGCAAACTTTTACAAGCCATTGATCTTCAAAAATACGTTACAGAAGACGTGGGAATACCGACACTGACTGATATTATTACAGAGTTAGAAAAACCGGGACTTGACATTCGGGAGAAAGCAAAGGTATTTACGTTTAATCAAAACATCAGGACGATTGAAGATCTACAAGCTGGACAATTACTTCCTGGTATTGTGAATAATGTGACTAATTTTGGGTGCTTTGTAGACATAGGCATCAAAGAAAGCGGACTCATACATATTTCAAATCTAGCCGATGGTTTTGTTTCTGATGTATCGGCACATGTGAGTTTACAACAACAAATCATTGTGAAAGTTCTCGAGGTTGACATTTCGCGAAAGCGGATTCAACTTAAATTGCATACATCATCATAAAATTATATAACCTACTATCCCTATGAGAGGTCTTATCTTCCTTTTTTTATTTTTTCTATCCCAACTAGTCATTGCCCAAGAACCTTTTTTGACTTTTGATCATAACGTAAATACACTCGGCAAAAAACCAGCGCAACTTTTTTCGGCTGTATTTCCAGAAAATGATACTTTTTTAATTTTTATAGAAGACACAAGCCAATTATCGGTGTATGAGTTTGATAAAAATGGGCAAGAAACTGCAGAAGGTTTTGCATTTCCCAACTTTGCAAAAAAGTATCCAAATATAGGTGGGTACACACATCAGGATGATACCTATACATTATTTCTATCTAGCGTAAATAAGAAAAAATGGGCGATTGTTACGCTCGATTTTAAATACAAATCATTTAGTCTTCAAGAAGCCAAACTCGATATAAAAGGAGATCGTGTCTTGGAATCGTTAACGTATAATGACAAACACTATTTATTTACTGTACAACGAGATACCTCTACTTTTAAAGTATATGCCATGGACTCCGAAGGAACCATAACAACACAATCATTTTCTTTTGAAAGCACCGATTTTGGAGAAGGAAGACGGGCAATTCCAAATCTAGAACGTTTGCTACAGGGTTCTTTTTCGAGAGATGCTGCGATTATAGATAGTGATTCTCCCATTGCTTTAGAATCTTCAAAGTCAAGAACTAAGTTTTATCAGGATGAAGCGCTCGTAACCCTTACCATTGACTCTTCAAGGAATACTACGTTTTACCTACAGTTTAATTTAGAAAATAATACGTCTAGTGTGCAAACCATTTCTAAAGCTTCCTTTGATAAGGATGTTCTCAGTGCTAAGTCTAACTCCTTTGTTTTTGAAGACAAGTTATTTTTACTGAAAGTTTCTTCTGATGAAATGGATTTTTCTATCTACAGCCTAGATTCTATGGAAAATCTCGCTTCTTTTTCTGCTCGAAAAGGAACTCCTATAGCCTTTAAAAATACCCCTATAATACAGGAAGGAGGTCAATTAGATTCTTATCGCGAACTCGAAAAAACGTCTAAGTTTTTACGTAAAGTAGCCCTATCAAGGCCTGCTATTACTGTTTTTAAAGAAAATGATCAATACATCATTACCCTAGGAGCTACCGAAGAAATAAATAAAGGAGGGCCTGGTATATTTGTCGTTGGAGGTGGGCTTTCAGGCCTTATAATTGGAGGCCTTATTACAGGAGTTGCAAACACAACCTTCATGCAGTATAACACCTATACGTATACTAAAAGCACTCGATTTCAAATGGTACTTGACAGTGATTTACAATTTATTCTAGATGCAGAAATTCCGTTAAATTCTTTTGATAATATCAAAGAGTTCACACAAGAGACATCACCAAAAGTAATACAAACCGTATTTAAGCTTAATGACTCTTATGTTTGGGGTTCGCTTAACGCGAAAAACAATACTCTGAATTTCTTTACATTCTAGAACGTGCTCAAAATTGCCTTTTATTTTATTGACAAGCGCCAATAAGCGTGCAACAACAAATGATAGTGAAAGTTCTCGAGGTTGACATTTCGCGAAAGCGGATTCAGCTAAAATTGCATACATAATAGGTAGATTTTTTTAATTCTTACATTCATAACAGTTGATATACTGCATTATCATCATTGATTTGTGTGGGAAATTCAAAACAACTAACTAACGCTCGTTGTTTTTGATTATACTTGCACTTTTAACGAAAAAAAATAATGAAAAAAATTTACTTAATGTGTTTATTTACCATAGGTGCTATGGTTTTAAGCAGTTGTAGTGCAGACTCTGATTCAGAGTTAACTGAAAATGAAATTATTAATAATGAGACCACGAGTCTTTTTGAGGTAATTCCAGATGCTTCACTAGATGAAAGTGAATTTGGATTATACCACGGAGTATTTTCAACAAGGGATTTATCTAAAAAAGGAAAAATCTATATTAACGTAGGAAATGATGGGATTTACAAAGCGGAAGTAAAGCTAAGAAATGGGGAACTTATAGAATTTACTGCAAGCGCAACAAATACCTTAGATCAAATTCAATTTTCTAATGAAAGAGGAAGCTTTACATTGGATCTAACTGACATAGACGACACTGTAGTTACTAATGTGACTATAGATGCTCTAGAAGGGTACATTCAGGTTTTTAAAGATCGATCTAACCAAAGGATTGCTATGGCATTAGGAACTTTTGTAGATTCAAATGATGCTGCATTTACAGGAAATTGGGACATGGCTACTAATGGGAATGCACACCCTAATGACCAATTTAATGAGGGTTTTGAAACGATATCAGGAATCATAGTTTCTATAAATGGAAATATGTTTATGGATACCAATGCTAGTGGTCTAGGAGGTTGGAATGCGGATACTACAGGCTGTGCTCTTACTGGACAAGGTCTTATTTCACGAGCAGGTTTAACAAATGATTATTTTGGGCAAGGAGCTACTTTGTTAGAAGGCTATAATCAACCTGTTACCTACAATGGAGTAGATATTACTTGGAATGGCACTTTACTTGAGAGCTCTCTAAATCCTCAAGATTTTCAAGGATGTGAATCTACCACAGGGACTTGGTTTACTGTAGGAGGTGGTCGCTCAGGGACTTTTTCTATTAACTAAGTAAAAGATTTTATACCATACAAAAAAAGGTTGCCTTAATAGGGTAGCCTTTTTTTGTATGGTATAAATGCTGTTTACAACAACAAATCATTGTGAAAGTACTCGAGGTTGACATTTCGCGAAAGCGGATTCAACTTAAATTGCATACATAAGTATACGTATCCTTTTAAAATCCTATTTATGAGTGCGTTCGATTTACTATCTTTATTTTTTTGTGTTGTTCTTTAGTAACATATGCAACTAAAATCATACACAAAACCATATTCAACTAAAATCTATGAGAGTATTTGTCTTACTGTTTTTAATTCTTATTTCTTTTTCAAGCATAGCCCAAGAGCTTAAATTAACATTGCCAGAAAATAAAGATTTTGTAAAAAGTGATCCTTTTTTTGCAATTCCCAATGATCAAGAACAGGAATTTGCTTCTATAGTTATAAAAAATAATACAATTACGGCTCTTCAAGTAGACAAAACATATCAAGTAAAAAATCAACTATCTATTGGTTATAGTTCTTATTCAGATGGGGCGCTTGTAGGAAAGGAATTTATAAATAATAAGTATAAACTCTATTTTTTTAAAGAAAATGATAGAGTATTAAACGTATTTACATTTGATTTTAATAGTAATACAGCAAACACTAAACCCATTGAAATACCTATTTTAAAAAAGAACTTTTTAGAAAGTATAACATACGGATATAATTCTTGCTCAGGTAGTGAAAGCACATCAAGGAATAAGGAAAAATTTATACAAGCTTTTACTTACAATACTAAATTTTATCTAGTCAACATCGTAATTAAATCATCTACACTCGTATTATATGAAATAGATATCGAGAGTAATGTATCTAGAAGAGAGATTGTTCTTCCTGATTATTTTAGAAACGAGAAGAGAAAAGAATCTACCTTACATGCAAACTTATTTCTTTCAAACGATGCTCAATTTATAGTTCCCGAAGTAACTAATCTATTTCCGACCCCTTCTTCTGTTAGTGATCATTTTTCAAAAATGTATCTTAAAAATTCTCTTTTAACACTAACCGCAGATAAAAACCCTTATTTCACGTATATCGTACAGGTTGATCTGAATAGCTTTGAAGGAGACGTTACTGTATTTGCAAAAAGAATTCTTACCAATGCATCTTTAGTTACAAGAACAAATTCATTTTTAGATGACAACACTATATATATGCTATCTACCAATGCAAATGAATTGTATATAGATTTATGGAATATAAAAGAGCGAAAAAAAATTAAAGAAATATCATTTAATAAAAAACAAGATTTATTTTTTGAACACCCAACTATAGATACGAATCTAACAGAAGAAGATCAGTATGCATTACTGAAAACTAAAAAATTATTAAAAAATAATACGAGAGGAACAAAAGGTATTTCGGTTAAAAAAGTTGATGATACATTTTTAATGGTGATTGGAGCAACTAAAGCCCTAGCATCCGTTACGGATGTTAGAATGGATTTTAGCACTTCTTTTGGAGCATCTTTCACTCCTACAATGTCATATACAGACCTTGCTACTCGAAATGAAATCCATGCTTATTTTGATACCGATTTCAATTTTATTTCAAAACCTGTACAACCTAATATTTTTGCTAACCTTGGAGCTATTTCTCAAAATGCCGATTTTAAAAAAATAAATGCATTTTTTAAAGTTAAAGACGAGTACGTATATGGATATTTAAACTCAAAGACTGGGGAAATCTCCTTTTACAGCGGAAAAAAATAAATGCTCAAAATCGCCTACCACCCTATTTACAAACATCATTTGCCAGATGGACATCGATTCCCGATGGCGAAGTATGATTTACTACCTCGGCAATTGATGCATGAAGGTACGTGTACACAAGATCATTTTTTTGAGCCTGGAATTGTAGATGATATTCACATACTACGATGTCATACGCAAGAATATCTTACCCACCTTAAAGCATTGGATATTGAGCGTCGAGAAGCTCGGAAAATAGGGTTTCCGCTTTCTAAAGATTTAGTCCAACGCGAACTCATCATCGCACAGGGAACCATAGATGGATGTCAGTATGCCCTTGAGCATGGCATTGCCATGAATATTGCCGGAGGCACACACCATGCCTACACAGATCACGGAGAAGCTTTTTGTATGCTGAATGATCAGGCGATAGGTGCTCGGTATTTACAAGCAGAAGGTCTTGCAAAAAAGATCCTTATTGTCGACCTAGATGTACATCAAGGCAATGGTACGGCTGAGATTTTTCAGGATGACCCTAGCGTATTTACATTTTCTATACACGGCAAAGCCAACTATCCTTTTAAAAAGGAAACATCTGATCTTGATATCGCTTTAGATACCGATACCAATGACACTCAATACTTGAGTATTCTCAAAAAAACACTCCCACAATTGATAGCACAAGAGCAACCTGACTTTATTTTTTACCTCTCTGGTGTTGATATTTTGGGCAGTGACAAGCTAGGGAAACTAGGGTGTACTGTTCAAGGCTGTAAAGAACGAGATCGATATGTGTTACAAACCTGTCACGACCTTAAAATCCCTGTACAATGTAGTATGGGTGGCGGGTATTCTCCAGATATTAAAATCATTATAGACGCACACGCAAACACGTTTAGACAAGCACAAAATATTTACTTTTAAGTCCCTTCTACCTTTGGGAAAGGGGATGTAGGGGTGAGGGAAAATACGTAACTTCGTGCTGTGCAAACTCACTATGATTATATCATTCTTGGCGGCGGTCTTTCTGGACTTACGATAGCCTATCGCATGGCTCAAGACCCCTTTTTTGACACCAAATCCATTCTTATTATTGATCAATCTGCAAAGAAAGAAAATGATCGCACTTGGTGTTTTTGGGAATCTCAACCTGATATTTTTGAAGATATCGTTTCCCATCGCTGGTCGACTATAGGATTTAAGAGTCCCGCGTTTTCTGATGATATTGCGATACAACCGTATCAGTATAAAAAAATTGAAGGGAATGATTTTTACGCTTTCGCGAAAGCGTACTTAGCCACAAAAGCACATGTTTCCTTCTTACAGGAAGCCGTCCTGTCTGTAGAAAATCAGTCAGATCAAGTGGTCATCGTAACAGATCAGAAGAAGCTTTCGGGCGCTAAAGTATTTAATAGCATTTTAAACTCAGAATTGCTTTCCAATCAGACACAACATCAGTATCTTAAACAGCATTTTATAGGATGGTTTATCAAAACCGAAACACCAATTTTTGATCCTGACGTAGCCACTTTTATGGATTTTACAATTCCACAAAAGGGAAATTGCAGGTTTATGTATGTCCTGCCGACCTCTCCGACCGAAGCCTTATTTGAGTACACCTTGTTTTCTAAAGACCTCCTTGAAGACACTGAATATGAAACGGCTATTGAGGACTATTTAAAAGAAAAAGATATATTGCAATATAGCATTGAAGCGAAAGAACAAGGAAACATTCCTATGTCTTCCTATCGTTTTGACACCCATAATTCAAAAAACATTTTACATATCGGTAGTGCCGGCGGGTGGACCAAAGCAAGTACAGGTTTTACCTTTAAGCATACGTTAAAGAAGACAGCTTCTCTTATTAATTTTTTAAAAACAGAACAGGACTTACGCCTGTTTTCAAAACGGACACGTTTCTGGTGGTATGATTTATTACTCGTAGATGTATTGTATCGCAAGAATCACTTGGGCGCTCCTATTTTTGGAGAGATGTTTAAAAACAATCCTACCGATCGTATTTTTAAATTCCTAGACGATGAGACGACGTTTAAGCAAGAATTACAAATTATCTGGAGCTTGCCCAAAAAGGAGTTTATCAAAGCAGTGTTTAGTCGGTTATTTGGGTAGTGGGAGAGGTTTTATTCTTCTAACCGTTTTTTCATTTCTGAAATCGAATCTGTATAATCTGACATCTTTCGGCTTTTTCCAATGTGAATGATACTTCTATTCATTCGACTTGTCAGTTCTTTCATAGGCATATTATCCAAGCTCCCAAACTGATCCTTCCATAAATCGAGATCATAAAGTCTTTGATTTTGAAACCCTGTGATGCTTTTGTCATTGTCAGTTTTCATAAAATCAAGGGTACCGATTATTGTATCTATATATTCAAACTCAATTACGATTCCGTCATAAACAAGCTGGGTGTACAATGTGTTTTTAAACATTTCTTCGATAGTATCTATATCGGAGGCTTTCATATTCGTCAGGATGACATTGTATCTGGTCAATCCATTTGTGAACAACCAACATTTTTTTCGATCTACATAAAAAACCGTTGCATTCCATTTTTCTAATATTCCGCTATCCCCATTTTGGTCAGTCACAATAAGTTTCTTAACTAACTTTTCTAGTTTTTTGGTTGTATATATTTTAGTGATTGTCAAGTGGATTGTATTATATCAAATTTTAAGTTAAGCTAAGAAAAATTTCGCGAA
>JBLHOX010000090.1:0-9321 GCA_047623725.1 Dokdonia sp.
GCATATTGTTGTCGCTGGGGAAAATTATGCCCAGGGATCCAGTAGGGAGCACGCCGCACTTGCGCCCAAGTATTTAGGACAAGTTGCCGTTATAGCCCTATCGTATGCCCGCATCGCGTGGCAAAACTTGGCGAATTTTGGGATATTGCCCCTTGAATTTATCAATATTAAAGATTATGACAAGATCGAACAGGCTGATATGGTAAGTTTTAAAAGTTTAAAGGAGGATATCAAGAACAGGAATCCCATCAAAGTTTTAGTCAGTAACGATTCGGGCAAACAACTTGAATTTGACACCAAGCATAGCTTAAGCGACCGCCAGATAAATATTCTTTTGAAAGGTGGGATTATTAATGAATTTAAGGACAAACTCAATGCCTAAATAATATTTGGCTACTTTCCAAAATGCCCTTGCAACCTTACCTATTCTAGGAAGAGCTGGGCTGAAAACTCTGGGTCGTAATAATCAACATTGTTGAGCGGTTCCTTTAAGGGAAGGTTTTACGGTACTGTCCAAAATTTGAGATTTTTGATTCTATATAAATTAGGCAAAGCAAACAATAATTTATGGCTACATTTGGAAAAAATTTAAAACTTAATATTTCTGAATATTGATGTCACAAACGCTTTTTAATCCTTTTAAGGACTTGAATTTTGACGAACATTTTTGCTTCCTTTCAGGAGCTTTGACAAATGAAAACATGACCGTTTTTCCAGTATGGCTGATGGATCATTTTAAATTAGGTAATGAAAGAATTGAGATGATGGATAAAGCCAAATCTTATAATTACGCAGATCTTAAATTACCGTGTTCTTCCGAAGTGAAAACAGCTTTTGAGGAGCTGGATGTAAAAGTTGAGGCTGCGTATAAAAAAGGTTTTGAAGGCATGGCGTCACTCGATCAAGAGTTGCTTTTTCAATGGACAGGCAGAATGGTCTATGGTATGTTATACTACGAAATGCTTTATGAAAGAGACAGGCTGATAAGGCAAGGTGAAGATTTTGGGCTTTCCGTCACTCTCAGGGAACGCTTTGGTCGCTTCCATTTAATGCTACAATCCTTAATAGAACCGATTTCCTTCGTTGGAAAAAAACCATGGAGCATCGCCGTATTTCCACTTAAATATTCTGCCGATATTTTTAGCTATCGCGACGATGCGGTTAATTTAATGTTCTCATTTGGAGTCAATGGCTTTGGTTTTATTGCATGTTTACAAGATAACGGGGTAATAGGGGAGAAGCAAAAAGAGATCCTCGATAAAATGGAAGGTCATGTTTTACATCCCATCCAGTTTGAAGAGTTGTACGCTAGGTTTCATTATTCAGATTATATATTACAGTACAAACCTGAATACAAAATTGAAAACCAAGACAATGGGGTTGCCATAGAAGTTGAAACGGCTGGTAAGCAACCTCATTTCGGATTTTGGGATGAGGATATATATGCCCAATTGCTATCCAATTATTGGCAGGTTTACGGTATTGAAAAAGAGGATATTCTTAAATTTCAAAAGCCGCCACTTAGCTTTCTTGAAAATCCGTATACCAAAGATTTTATTAATCCAGAATCCATTTACTTACCATTTTAACGGCTTAATAGCAAAAAATAGTTAGTAAATGTCTTGGCCGCTTTATTGTCAAATATTGTACGTTTAGTATAAGAATACTAGACGATTATGTTGTACTTTCCTGTCAACATACACAAAGACCGAAATGAGTTACACTGCAACCTCTATGGTCATTTTACAATAATGTGTCCCATTTATGGGATTCATCAAAAAATGAGACAGTTGCGAATAGTCTTTTAAAATTAGAATTTAAATTAGAAGCATACTTTACAGGTGTTTTTCTTGTTTTGTGCCAATCTTAGTTGTTTTTGTTCTTTGAAATTGCTGGTATATCTTAAAATATTAATGGACAAGCCAGTAAATGTTTCTTTAGGAGTATTTCCGCCAAGGCTCATTTGTGGTCGTATCGTATTATATATGGGGATCGTATCTGCCATTACACTTATAAGCTGATTTTTATTAGTAACTTCTTTAGGGTGTAGAAACTGGTGTTTAATGACTTTGTTCAGAGCTTCTACCATAGAATTTGAGAAGACCACATCTTTTTGAGCAATGATATGTTTAATAGGAATGTCAGGGGAATCAATAAAATCAGAAACTATCGTATTCACATTCTCGCTTCCACCATCGGTAAGGAACTGTAGTTTTTTAGGTCTATATTCTATACACGCATTTTGAATCAATGATTTAATAGTGAGTGCAGACGCGCTTTTTTCTATTCTATATCCAAGAATCATTTTTGAGTAATGAAAGATGAGAAAATGGATATAATGCTTTACGTTATCTGCTGTTTTAAAAATAGTCACATCGGCACACCAGAGTTCATTAGGTTTTGAAGTCTTGACTGGATTATAGTTGTCAGACTTCTTCCGTCTTGGTCTATTTTTAAACCCAAGTAGTTGACAGTATTTATAAAAAGTAGAGATACAGCAGTATAGGTTTTCATCTCGTAGCGCTTTAAGATATACTGAAGCTTTCTACCAATGTTTGTAATTGTCATTGTTCATGTAGCTTTTAATGGTGGTTACTTCTTTTGATAATAATTGATGTGAAAAATGTCTACTACACCAATGGAAATATGAAGATTCACATCTATGAATAACAATAGATTTATAATGTTGGAAGGTCGTTCTGGAAATATTGAAGATTTTAAGAGCAGTATCAATAGGAACAATATCTTTTACTGTTTCAATGGTGTTAACCATTAACTCCTTTTGATCTTTTATAATTGTTTTAATACCTTTCACTTTGGAGATAACTTCGTGGAAGGTATCAATAAGGTTAAAATAGCTTTGGTTGATTTTCTTGAGGTTAGAAGATTGATTTAATCTTTTGATAAGATCTACTTCTTGGGTAAGAATTTCATTAACCTCGCTGTATTGGTATTTATTATCAGACTCTTGTTTCCATCGTGAGATATTAGAGATTGGAATCAGAGCTATTTGTTCTTTAGTGAGTATGTCTTGTAAAAGTCCATGACGAGTAATATGTTTAATCGATGTATCACAGGAAACTCTTTTCATTCTTTAGCGTTTGAAAGAATAAAACTATACTAATTTAGAATTATATAAAGACCATACTTTGAGTAACTTCCCTTTTATGGGATGCTTTATTTCAAAAGTGTCTTAGAGATTGCAGGGAAACATATTTTGATAACGATCACAAAAAAGAATACTCTCATAGCTTTATATTAGAAAGTTTGACTCATCATATCCCCGTATCATTTAGGGCAAATAGGTCTTACTGTAAAGTTGCTTCTTAAGAGGGAATTACATACCTGAAAGTAGAAGGGGGTAATTTTATATTGAGTGAGATTTTGAAATCATTACAACATAAGGATGATCTGGGTATATATCTTTTAATTCTTTCGTGTATTTTATTAACAAAGGTGTATTATTACTATTATTACAAACTTCAATAATATCATGTAGAGTTCTTATGTATATATCATTATTGTTTTCCTTTGAGGAACAGTTTGTTGCGAGAGTATCAGCTCATTGCTTGCTCGACACACTATGAAACCACTGTTAGTGGTAGTGTTTTTATTAATTTCTCTTAATGAATTCAATTTCTTTTCCTTTTTCTTTTTCAAAAAACTCGCCATTATCATACACTAAATTTCCGTTCACAAATGTTTGTTTTATTTCTGTTTGAAATGTCGTCCCTTCTAATGGCGACCAATTACATTTGTACAAAAGATTGGCTTTAGTGACTGTCCATTTGCTGTTCAAATCCACCAAGGTCAAATCGGCAAAATAGCCTTCTCGTATAAATCCTCTCTTAGTCATACTATACAAAATTGCTGGATTATGGCACATTTTCTCAACTATTTTTTCTAACGAAATCAGACCTTGTTTGTGAAATTCCAACATACAATTCAGCGTGTGCTGAACCATTGGTGCACCTGACATAGATTGAAAATAGGGTTTTTCCTTTTCTTCTAAAGTATGTGGTGCGTGGTCAGTCGTTATAATGTCTATCCTATCGTCAAGTAGTGCTTTTAATAAACCTTGTTTGTCCTTTTCTGATTTTATTGCTGGATTCCACTTTATAAGCATTCCAAGTCGGTCATAATCTTTATCCGAAAACCACAAATGATGTACCGAAACTTCGGTGGTTATTTTTTTCTCTTGCAGAGGAATGTCATTTTTAAATAAGTGGGTTTCCGCTTCTGTTGTTAAATGTAAAATATGAAGTCGAGTGTTGTGTTTTTCGGCTATAGCAATTGCACGTTTAGTAGCTTCATAACAGCCTTCAGTACTCCTAATAATTGGATGAAATTTTGCAGGAATATCTTCTCCGTACTTTTCTTTAAATGCCTTTTCATTTACCTCTACTATTTCTTCTTTCTCGGAATGAATAGCTATAATTGATTTGCAGTTCGCAAATAGTTTTTCCATTTTTTCTGGACTATCGGCCAACAGATTTCCTTTTTTTGTAAAATATAAACCGTCATCTGAAACACCAATAAATTGGCTAGTATCCATTTTTATTACTTCATCAATATTGTCTCCATTTACACCAAGAAAAAATGAGTAGTTTGCTAAAGATTTTTTTGAAGCAATTTCAAATTTTTCTTTTAAACTTTTAATGGTCAAAATATTAGGAACTGTATTTGGCATATCAATAAAAGAAGTCACTCCACCTGCAATAGCAGATTTACTTTCGGTATACAAATCTCCTTTGTGAGTAAGTCCTGGGTCTCTAAAATGAACTTGTCCGTCAATAATTCCTGGAAATAGGTGTTTGCCTGTTCCGTCAATTACTTTGTGATTTGTTTCACTATCAATACTTCCAATTTGCTCAATTAATCCATCCGATAAAAGTACATCAGCAATAAATGACTTCCCTTCATTTACAATTGTAGAATTCTTAATTAAAATACTCTGATTCATTTTTTAATTTCTGTTAAGACTATCGGTTTTCTCACATTAACGCTAACAACAATATAATAGTAATTGCTATTGTATCCAATGTATTTACTATAAATCTGACGGATTTTTAATTGATTTAAAATTGTTTACAGTCACTTGAGTATAAATTTCTGTAGCTACTATGCCTTAACAGAGTTCAAATATATCTTAAGTTAATTCCATTTTCTAAATAGATGAGTAGAAAAGCTATGCCTCCGTTATTTGACAAAAGTATACGGAATAATATGTCTAATGTATTCAGAGTAAACTATATTATTTGATTTTTATGGCATTAGAAAAGTAGATTTGAAAACCAGACATGAGTATGTTAGTTACTAATTTGGACGAAAGCCAAGCAATGGTTTCCTTTGCTTTTTTAGTATAACAGTCTTTCAAATAATATTAGTATTGCTAGTTAGAATTAAGTTTGGTTCTGTCGCATTAATTTCACTCTTTTAAATATACTTAAGTTTGAGACTTCTAAATCAGTTCCATGTACAAACACCATCGATATCCTCATATCATTATTCAACAAGCGATATATTTCAAATTTCGATTTAGTTTAAGCTATCGTGATATTGAAGAGTTGATGTCTATTAGAGGTGTTAAAGTAGATCATTCAACAATTCAACGGTGGGTATTTAAGTTTTCTACGGAGATAGAACACAATATGAACACTCGCAAAAGGAAAGTAACCGATAGTTGGCGACTTGATGAAACGTATATTAAAGTAGGGGGTAAGGATAGGTATTTATACAGAGCAGTTGATAAACAAGGAAACACTATAGATTTCCTTCTGACAAAGCGAAGAATGAAAGGTTCTGCTCAAAAATTCTTGAACAAGGCTGTTGGAAATAACGGTAAGCCTAGGATAATAAATATAGACAAGAGCGGCGCTAATACAGCTGGAATACGGACTTGGAATAAAAGGAGTTTGACTTCAAAAAAGATAAAAATTCGACGAGTCAAATATCTGAACAACATTGTGGAGCAGGATCACCGTAGTATAAAAAGGAGAATTGCAATTACCACAGGGTTTAAAGAATTCGAATCAGCACAAAGAACACTCGCAGGAATAGAAATCGTACACATTATTAGAAAAGGACAAATTTTGAATCCTAAAATTTCAACGTTTAAAACTTTTTGTTCATTGGCTGATTAAAGTGTAAGTTTCTTTCAGAATTATATACTCTTCGAGATAATGCGACAGAACCAAAATTATTCCTATTACTATAGATTTAATGGAACTATTGGAGAGATTCGGCTTTAAAGAAAAAATAGGAGGAGATGAATATATTTTAGATCTCAATAGAGATTTAAGTATGAATGTTCTTACTGAGCAAATGTCTAAAGGATTTTCACACTTCTATAAATTGTTAGAGACAGGCAAAAATATTCAATTTAAACATCTACGAAAAACATATATTAGTTACATGAAAGTTGCTATGGGATCAGATACTGGAGACCTAACATCACATGCAAGTGATGATATTATTGATAAAAATTATGTAGATAAAAGAATAATAGCGAATGCTCAGAAGAAATTTAAACTTTTTCAACCCTAGAATCTCAGTAATTAAAAGAAAGTCTAGCCGTTAGAGAGCAACAAAAATAAATGTAAACCCTACGTTAGAACCCTACGTTAAACCCTACGTTACTTGAAATTTGTATTGAAAATTGATGAGGAAGAAGATATTTAAAAACAAATAACCCCTTGATTTACAAGAGGTTATTTCAAGTAGCGAGAACGAGAATTGAACTCGTGACCTCCGGGTTATGAATCCGACGCTCTAACCAACTGAGCTACCTCGCCATAATTACTTATAAGTATTGAATATATATCCTATCCTGTAAGCGGGTGCAAATATAAAAACAATTCACCTTACAACAAACAGATATTTTAAAATAAAATCAAAACTATTTATTTGTTCTCACAATATCTTTCAATATATTGGGGTTTACTAACAACAAACCTATGAGCGATAAAATAAAATATGAAATAGAATTTGTGGTTCACGCATCACCAGCTCTATTATACCAATATATGGCAACACCTTCTGGAATGAGTGAGTGGTTTGCCGATAATGTAAATTCTCGAGGTGAATTATATACATTTATCTGGGATGGAACAGAAGAACAAGCAAAACTAGTCAATAAAAAAAGTAATGAGCGTATACGTTTTAGATGGTTAGAAGACGAAGAAGATGGGGAAGACTATTATTTTGAATTACGTATTCAGGTAGATGAGATTACAAAAGATGTATCCCTTATGATTACGGACCATGCAGAAGATGATGAAATAGATGAAGGTAAAATGTTTTGGGAGAATCAAATTTCACAATTAAAACAAGTTATAGGATCTGTTTAATTTCTATGCTAAATAGTATATTTGTCCCGTCCTCACAAGAGTGACGGGATTTTTTATGATTAACGATAACGGAACCTTAGTAGAAAGCAATAATACGCACCTTAACCCTATGAACAGAGGGTTGTTATATGGTGACGGTGTTTTTGAAACCATAAAAGCAGTGAACGGTAAATTGCTTTTTTGGGAAGATCATTATTTTAGATTAATGGCATCTATGCGTATACTACGTATGGAAATCCCCATGAATTTTACACCAGAGCATCTAGAAAAACAGCTAGTTGATACATTACAAGCTTGTAATTTAATAGGAAAACCAGCTCGTATTAGGATTACGGTATATCGTAAAGGAGGAGGAACGTATCTTCCAGAAGATAGAGGCGTAGGATATTATATCTATGCTAAAGAAATTTCAACCCCTTTCTATATTTTGTCTGACGCACCGTATGAAGTTGAGTTGTATAAAGATCATTATGTTAATGCAGATATCTTATCTACTTTAAAAACTACTAATAAAGTGCTTCATGTAACTGGGAGTATCTTTGCTGAGGATAATGGATATGATAACTGCCTACTTATTAATAATAAAAAAAATGTAGTGGAAGCTTTACAAGGAAATCTATTCTTAGTAAAAGGGACCCATATTAAGACACCGCCATTAGAAGATGGATGCTTACGAGGCATTATTCGTAAACAATTACTCGCTATACTGCCATTAATGGGAGAATATACCTTTGAAGAGGCTTCTATATCTCCTTTTGAATTACAAAAAGCAGATGAGCTTTTTATTACAAATGCTATAAAAGGGATCCAGCCTATCACAAAGTATAGGAAGAAAATGTACACGACAAAAGTCGCTAGTAAAGTATTGCAAAAATTAAATGTAAAAGCAAGGCTAGGTTAATTATAATGTGGATGCTCTGGTGCATTAGACCAGAGTATGTAGTCACCACCTAACTCAATAATTTTTTCTCTCCAAAGTTTTTGATAACATTTGGTTAAAATGGTTTCTTCATAATTATTTTCTACCACTACCCAAGTTTTTTCTTGTAATTCTTGATTGAGTTGTTGTGCATCCCATCCAGAATACCCTAAGAAAAATTGAACCTCTTCAGGTTTGATTTGATCATTTTCTATAAGTTGTATGACAGTATCAAAATCACCACCCCAAAAAATGCCAGAAGCAATCTCTGTACTATCTTTTATGAGATCGGGTACTGTATGTATAAAGTAGATATTATCTTGCTCTACAGGTCCTCCATTAAAGATAGGTAAATCATTACGTGTAAGAAATGGAATAAAATCATTAAGTTTCTGTTCTAAGGGCTTATTCATAATAAACCCAACAGTGCCTTGATCATTATGATCAGCAAGTAAAACGACAGATCTATTAAAAGAGACATCACCCATAATAGATGGTTCTGCGATCAATAAATACCCTTTGGTTGGAGGTAGCTTCATGGTATTTTCAATTACATAAATAAACCTAATCAATTTTTTAGCCATATCAAAATAAAGATCCGTTTGTTTAAGGCTATCTTTTTTTAATTCAGAGAGTTAAACACTTCTTTGCTGTCAATTTTTAAAAATCAATTTATGTTTGTGAAATTTTAGTTTATTGTCTGTTAAGGCGTTAAAAATAAATTTGTTATAAAAGTTTAAGGTTTTTAATACGGTGTTTTATTTTGAGATATTTTGCATTTTTATTTTTTCATTGAACACGTTTTATCAAGTATATATGATAGGCTAGATGTGTAAAGTCTTTTATAGATTATGATATCTGTTTTAAGTTATTTAGATTAACGATGTAACAAAACGGCATTTTTTTTTACTTATGATGTAACTACTATTAATTTATATACGATGAAAGCACACGAAATAGATTACGAGATTATTGGAGAAGAAATGCAATATGTAGAAATAGAACTAGATCCTCAAGAAGGTGTTATAGCAGAAGCAGGAAGTTTTATGATGA
>JBLHOX010000091.1:0-9316 GCA_047623725.1 Dokdonia sp.
ATTCGTTTGCCAAAATGGATGATTTTGGCGCATCAAGATGCATCTCTATAGATCCTTCACGATCTTCTACAATAAGTGCTACATGTTGCACAGCATCTTCTATGATATCGTGTAACTTGTATCGCTCTTTATTAATATCAAGTTCATTTTTCTCTAATTTTGAGATACGTAATACATTTTCTACCTGAGCATGCATTCGTTTATTTTCTTCACGTATCATCCTATGATAATACGCTACCTTTTCAGGATTACCTGATATCTTAGGGTTTTTTACAGAATCCAATGCTAGGTTTATAGTAGCAATAGGTGTTTTAAACTCATGCGTCATATTATTAATAAAGTCTGTCTTAATCTGTGAGATTTGACGTTGTTTATTTAATTGATGTAATGCACTTGAATACGCAATTACAATAATTAATGTAAATATGACTGATAATACAATCATTCCAATAATAGAAGAGATTACTATTTTTTTCTCTCCTGGAAATTCTGCATATAGGTAATAATTTGTTTTCCCATCTTCATCCACAAAAATGGGCGCTTGGTAAAATTGAGAAGATCCTTCAAATTCAAAGTTTTCTGAACGAACTTTGGTTAATAAATCATTATCAAAAATTCCAAATTCAAAATCTGTTTCTAAATCTCTCTCTACAAGCTCTAAGGTCATCACACGCTGTATTTCCTCTACAGAAACACGTTTATGGATGGGTAATTTTTCTAGTCTATCACTAATAAGATTTTGATAACTAATCGTTTTAAAATCAATAATTTTAGAAATCTCCTGTATTTTACCTCGACTAGATAGATTTCCATCTAATGATCCTCTACTTATAATCTGCCTAGAACTAAGATTGAAATAGCGTTTAAACTCTATGCTATCCATATCACGATCAAAAGCAGGAGCAGACAATTTAAAGTCTTGTTGTAAAATCCCATTACGCTGTAAAAAAACATCTTTTGTTATAGGATCTTCATCTATTAAAAAATATTCATCAAGGGTAAGATCATCAGGGATTCCGATACTATCTATTATGCTTTCAACGTAATAATAATATTCTTCAAACTCCCTTTCCTGTACTTTTTCTGCTACTTTAATAACCGCTCTTTTTGCATTAAAAGAGAACTGGTCACGTTTTGCACGTACACTCTCCAAAATCCAATATCCCTGTACGAATATGATTCCTATCAAGGATAGGCTCATTAGGGTAATTAAAGCATAAAACAATTTTTTATTCACTAATCAAAAGTAATATTTTAACATTTAGCCTGCTTTCCATTTAACCAAATGTTAACAGCTTTTACCAATTACGAAGTATTCGACGTAGTAAGTGATTATGAATACGCAATACTTTTTCGTTAGTTCCGACCAGATAAATGTTTTCTACGGTAACATCTGACAATGCAATTTTCTTTACATCATTCCATTGTGCATTGATACGATTCTGAATTTCTTGGTCAGAGCTATGATCTCGTTTTTTAACTCTTTCAATACGTTTCTTTATGGGAGCCGTTACTGTTATTATAAAATCGCAATCCTTATATCCGCCATTTTCAAAAAGAATAGCAGCTTCTTTTATAACATAAGGGCTTTCTTGTTGTTTGTACCAATTATTAAAATGTACTGCTACTCTAGGGTGTACAATCTCGTTTAATTGCGCTAGAAGCTGTTTGTTTTTAAAAACCTTGTCGGCAATATACTTTCTATTAAGGTCGTCTTTTGCATAAGCCTCTTCCCCTAATAATTCGATAATCTCACTACGTATCTCTGGCGAGATAATCATAAGACGTTTTGCTTCACTATCAGCTATATATACAGGGATACCTAGCTTTTTAAAAAAGCCAGCTACTGTTGTTTTTCCACTGCCAATACCACCTGTAAGGCCTACAATCATTATAATCTAAATTAATGCTTAAGTACATGATCCTGTAAGAAGGTGTACTTGCGTTTCTGTTACTAAAATTAATGATAAAAAAATCTATTTTGTTTAACTTTTAGTTAAAAAAAGCTCCTTATACAAGTATAAAGGAGTTTTTTCGTTAAACAAAATTAATTAACGACTATATATTTAATTTGCTTTGTAGCAAGTCGGATATTCTTTGTTTCTTTAGGAGATTTCCTGATATCCAATGCTATAAAATCGTCTTGTGTATTGTGTTTGGCAAAATCACATACTACTTCAAAGTCATTAGCCGTAATAGACTCGTATGTACCAATAGGAACTGTAAAATACACATCTACTGTTTTTGGAAAAATTTTGACATCCGTATCCTTTATGTTGATCAATTTTACGGGAATACTAAAAGATCCTTCTGTAAATTTTGTAACCTCTTGCCTATAGTTAATTACATAAGAAGATAGTTTGATTTCTTTATGTAATGCTAAAGAATCTATAGCTAACTGTATGTCTATATTTTGAGCAATCTCAGTAAGCTCCTTAGGTATTGTTTTTACAGATATAATCGTATCTATATACGCTTTAGGACCTACAATACGAACGGTCGCAGGATCAAGTACAACTATTCCGTTAGTACCATATCCTGTTTTATAGTGTGTGGTGAGCGCTGTCTTTATAGGAACATCCTTACTCGCTAGAGAATCTATTTGTACACTAAGTTGCTTTGGACTTATGGCGGTGACTTCAGACACTCCAGAGATCGCATTAGCAATTTCTAACGGATGCCCATCTGGAATATATTGATATTGTTTATTGGTCGTTTTTTCTAGTTGATTAAAGTTAATAGCAAGTTCAAAATCTGAAAATTGATTAGAGACTAATGCAAACCCAGATAGACGTGTCGTTACTTCTAATACTTCTGGTGCTACGTTGCTTACTACTTTATCTATAGGAATATTAACTACGGTGACGGGAAGACTATATATTTTGGTATAGTCTTTTGACAGTTTACTCAGAACCGCTAGGATGGTAGTCAATAAGAGAAAAAATAAAAACTCTCTTACATGAGATCGTCTTAGCGTGATTTTTTTGAAAATAGACATACCTCTAAGTTACTTAAAAAATAAATGAGGAAACCGCTTTTGAGGCTCCTTCCCTAACCATTGTATGGCGACAGTAGATTTTAAAAACCCTACTCCATACCCATAAAACTGTACTGCAGTTGCGGCTATCGCCATGATTCCAATACCAATATTTTTAGTTAAAACCGTTGCGTGCACTCCTATAAGAACGAAGTATCCTATCACAACGTATATAAAAAATAACCACCCAAAAATAGCCATCAAGACACTAAAGAGCACTCCTATTAAAAATACCGTAGGAAACCAGTAGGTAATTTTTGCCGAACCCGGATGCCAATCATTTAAGATAGGACGTACCATTCCAAATTTATTGACTTGCGTATAAAATTTAGACCATGAGATACGACGTTTATGATACACATACGCATCAGAGAGTAACCGTGTTTCAAACTCTTGTTCCCATAATCGTAACACTAAATCTGGATCTTCTCCTGGATGAATTTTCCCAAAACCTTGACTTTCTTCAAATGCTTTTTTAGACAATCCCATATTAAAACTACGAGGCTGAAAAGCATTGACTTGCTTTTTACCTCCGCGTATGCCTCCCGTTGTTAAAAAAGAAGTCATACTATAATTAATGGCTTTCTGTAAAGAAGAAAACGAAGGATGTGCTGCGTCTGGTCCACCAAAACAATCTACATAATCTGCTCGTAAAGCTTCATCCATCACACGTACATACTGTGGTGGCAAAATACAATCAGAATCTAGGATAATAAAATAGTTTCCTGCTGCGCGTGCCATTCCATAATTTCTGGAAGCGCCAGGACCAGAATTTGGTTTTGAGAGATAGGTAATCTGTAATCGGTCTGTATAATCTGCAATCACAGCATCACTGGGTTGTGACGATCCATCTTCTATGATCACAATCTCAAACGGCAATGTCGTATCCTGACTCGCAAAACTGTCCAATAACTCCTTGATCTCGTCAGGGCGATTGTACACAGGGATGATAAATGAATAGGATAATTGCATAGAACGCAAAGATAGGTAATCCCCCTAACCCCCAAAGGGGGAATTTCCTCTGAGTTTGTACGCTTTCGCGAAAGCGTACTTTTAAATCCTATTGCAGTACAAAACAAAAGCTCCTAGCTCCCAAAGAGGGAATCTAAAACCTAAACAATCCCTTCTCCCTCTGGGAGAAGGTTAGGATGAGGGAATAAAAAAATCCCTTTAGAGATTGAGGATTGAGTTCCCCCTTCGGGGGTTAGGGCAAGCAAAAAAAATAGAGTAGTACTCTATTTTAGAACACTACTCTATTTTTGTTTTATTCCCTCACTGTCCTTCGGACATCTCTCCCAAAGGGAGAGAATTCTTTCTAAGAAACATTTTAGTTCCCCTTTTAGGGAATGAGTAAGCGTTCCCCTTTGGGGTTAGGGGAATTTTATTTCTCTTCCTGATCTCTTACAAAAGCATCCATCACTTCGTTACTTACACCTGTGTTACTGAAACCTCCATCATTATAAAGGTTTTGCATCGTAACACGCTTGGTAAGGTCAGAAAATAAAGTCACGGTATAATTTGCACAGTCATCTGCTGTGGCGTTTCCTAACGGACTCATCTTTTCTGCAAAAGCGATAAAGCCATCAAATCCTTTAACTCCTTGTCCAGCCGTAGTGGGGGTAGGTGATTGAGAAATCGTATTTACACGTACGTTTTTCTCTTTCCCAAAGTGGTATCCAAAACTACGTGCGATAGATTCTAAAAAAGCTTTATTATCTGCCATATCATTATAATCGGGAAATACACGTTGTGCTGCCATATAGGTCAGACTAACAATACTCCCCCACTCGTTCATGGCATCTTTCTTATATAAAGTCTGCATCGTTTTATGAAAAGAAACAGCACTTACATCCCATCCTTTTTCTGTCCATGCATAATTTTGATCGGTATACGCACGTCCTTTACGTACGTTTACAGACATCCCGATAGAGTGTAGTACAAAATCTAGTTTTCCTCCTAGAATTTCTTGTGCTTTTTCTACTAAGTTTTCAAGGTCTTCTATAGAAGTAGCATCGGCAGGAACGATCTCAGAACCTGTTTTTTCTGCGAGGTCGTTTAATGTTCCCATACGCATAGCAATAGGTGCATTAGTCAATACAAATGTACCACCTTCTTCGTGTACACGTTCTGCGGTTTTCCATGCAATAGAGTTTTTATCTAATGCGCCAAAAATGATTCCTTTTTTTCCTTTAAGTAAGTTATACCCCATTTCTAATATCGGTTAAAAGTTGGTTTTCGTTTTGAAGGACAAATATCGGCGTTTATTTTTAAATATATAAGCGAGAGATTAGAGAATATGTAATTGGGGAGATAATAACTAATAAACGTTAAAATGACACCCATACTATGTTTCTATCACACTCATATTTCATGATAAAATAGAACTATAATTATGGTCATGCTTAGATTTTCCGTATTCATCTGGGTGCGATATAATTCAAATTATGTTAGTATCATTTTAGAATTCATAAGGTATAATACCTAATAAACAAAAAACCTGTAGTTCTTACGAGCTACAGGTTTTCCCAACTTGAACATATTACATATTATTTTTGATATTACAAAACACCCACTGTTTGTTATATCAGGATAATGCTAACTATATATTTCTATCAAAATCCCCATCCCGGTAGATAGCTAGCTACCACCCTCTAACATAATATTAATACAAAAATACATGAGTTTATATAAACGCAATACCAGAGATATGCGCACTCTTAAAAACGGGCAATTTTACTGGCTTTTTGTGTAGTTCGTCGATGAAAAGTATTTAAATTGATACCTCAAGTGATTTTTCAAGGGTTAATTTAATAGGTTTCTAGCGTGTTCCAAAGCTGCTGTTGTCTGGTTATTTCCTCCTAACATGGCAGCAATTTCTACAATACGATCCTCTTTAGAAAGGGGTATGATTTTGGTTTTAGTTTTTTCGGCTTCGTCGGTTTTGTAGACTTTAAAATGAGAAGCACCTTGTCCTGCAATTTGTGGTAGATGTGTGATACTAATAAGTTGCATGGTATTGCCCATATCTTTTAAGATAGCACCCATCTTCACCGCTACTTCTCCACTCACTCCGGTATCAATCTCATCAAAAATAAGGGTTGGTAATTTTTTATGTCGGCTCAAGACGGCTTTGATCGCAAGCATTACTCTAGAAAGTTCTCCTCCTGAAGCTCCTTTTCCTAATGGTTTTACGTCCATTCCTTTGTTGGCTGAAAACAAAAAGTCTAATCCGTCATTTCCGTTAGAAGTAAGGTCTTGTAAAGATGCTAATTCGATATTCAATTGCGCATTTGGCATTCCAAGTTCTACCAATATTTTCTCAATAGAAGCTTTTAATTTCGGAATGGTCTTCGATCGTTTATCGTGTAATAGAGTTGCGATTTTTTGAGATTCCGCTTTCGCGAAAGCGATCTCCTCCTCCATTTTCGCTATCTGATCATCTACGTTTTGTACCTCGTATAATTCGTCATCTAGACGCTCACGTACGGCAATCAAATCTGTGACTGAATCCACTTGATGTTTTTTCATCAGGTTGTACAACAACTGGATTCTATTACTCGTTTTTTCTAAGGTCAGTGGGTCTGCATCTACGCCACCCGAAAGGTCTGAAAGTTCTTGGGTGAGATCATCAACCTCAATAAATATACTGTGTACTCTATTGTATAATCCTTCATAATCATCGCCAAAAGCACTAATCCTCGACAACGCCGATCTCGCTTCTGACAACTGATCCATAATCCCTACTTCGTCTTGCGTCAACTTTTGCTGTGCGGTAGACAAGCTTTCCTGAATTTCTTCGGCGTGACTTAGGGTTTTAAGCTGGGTTTCGAGTTGTTCAAACTCACCATCTATGAGTTTGGCTTCGTCCAGTTCTGTAAATAAAAAGGATTGGTAATCAAATTCTAACTGAGCACGTTGCTTCTTCTCTTGCATCTGTTGCAATTGCACCAACTTATTCTTCCAGATTGTGTACTGATCGTAATACTTTTTCCGGAGAGACATGGCATTTGCAAACGTATCCAAGACTTCAAACTGATATTCATTTTCTAAAACATCTAATGTTTTATGCTGACTATGAATATCCACCAATCGTTCTCCCAAAGCACCGAGTTGTGCTAAAGTGACCGGCGTATCATTGATAAACGCCCGACTTTTCCCAGAAGGTAAAATCTCCCGACGGATGATCGTAGCATCTTCATAATCCAGATCTTGCTTCTTAAAAAACGATTGCAACTGATAGCCTGACACTTCAAAGATGCCTTCTATAATACATTTGGCAGTCATATCACCGGCACTAGAGCTATCTGCTCGTTTGCCCGTAATGAGTCCTAACGCACCTAATAAAATAGATTTCCCTGCTCCTGTCTCTCCCGTAATCACGGTAAAACCGTCTTGTAAGGATAACTGCGCTTCTTCAATCAGCGCATAGTTTTTTATGGATAGGGATGTCAGCACGGGTTTCTTTTGTGTTTTAAATGAATGCTGTAAATATAGTGGAGTTTCTCCAGAATTCAAATGGAAAATAAGATATAATTTGGAATTTTTCCAAATTTATGGAATTAGATTGGTTTGGTGTGGAGATTTATTTTGGAATTATTTTAGGGGATTACGGGAAACCGTACCGATTATTGAGGGGGATTTTGGAGATTGTACATTACAAATGTAAATAGTTATCATTTGATAAAAACAAATATAATATTTAAATGAAAAAATGGGAATCGGAACTTAAGAAATTAGGATATACGCATATTCCAGAACAAAATGAAGACAAGTTACAACTGATTTTAAGAAAGTTGGGAAATGTAATTAACGAAACTGATGTTATTGCTAATTCCGAAAGTAAAAGTTTAGTAACATCAGATAAACTTCTAGACTTCCACACAGACAACCATTTAGCAAAATATATCATTTGGTATTGTCATAAGCAAGCTAATCAAGGTGGATATTCAATGCTTTGCGATGCCGAAAAAGTTTATCTCAAACTTGATGAAATCGAAAAAGAACAACTTTCTAAAATCCACGTTTACGAACATAAATTATACCCTGAAAATAAAAATTCAAATCCAATCGTTCGAGAAATCGATGGAAAAAGAAAATTCTACTATTCATTTTGGCTGGCAAGAGAAAAATATCGTGAACTCCCAGTTTTTAAAAAATGGAAAGACTTAATTCAACAATCAGAACACATAAAATTTCGATTGAATAAAAATGCTATTTTAATTATTGACAATCATAGAATTTTACACGGAAGAACAGAAATAAAAGGAGAACGTTTTTTAAAAAGATATTGGCTTAACCCAAATTATATAAATCCAAAATTTATTATCAATGCAAAATCCAGTAATACAAACAGCAACTAATTTAGTTTACCCAGATCCCATTAGCGCAGAAAGGATATCCTTTTTAATAAAAGTTAAGGAAATAGCTCAAGAAGTAGCAGAGATAGACTTTGAGCTTTTAAAGCAAAAATTGCAAGATGAAGAAGAAGGAATGGGTTGGAGTTTCGAACAAGTAGATAGCGCAGAAGTTGAATACAAGAGGTATTTAAATCTTTGTATGAAATACGGAAAGGGAATTGTTCCTAATAAGGTTATGGACCAAACTTGGCACTATCATATTTTAGATACAAGATCTTACCATAAAGATTGTGACAAACTGTTCGGTGGTTATATGCACCATTATCCATATTTTGGAATGCGAGGAGAACAAGACGCTGAAGATTTAAAAAACTCGTTTGAGAACACTAAAGATTTATACCTTAAACTCTTTAATGAAGAAATGGCTCGTGATGAGCATAATAAATGTTGGCACGATTGCGAAAATAGATGCTGGAATGCTTGTCCTTCTAATAATTTAGAATAAATAATAACGGCTTCATTATTTTACAACTAGATAAGTGCTAAGCAACATAATTAATTTTAGCTTTTTAAAAACCAATACAATAACACATAAACATAATGAATAAGACAATAATTGCAATACATGGAAGGGCAGGCGAAGGTAAATCTGAAACTATAAAAAAAGCCTGTGAAATATTATTAAGAGATTTCCCAAATGCAACTCCATCTAAACCTCCATACTATGCTGGTGACATACTATTAGTCATACAGTTAGGTAATATTAAAATTGGATTTGAAAGTCAAGGCGACCCTAACAGTCGTATGATAAATGATAACACAATTGAAAAACTAGCAGATATAAAATTAAGTTCTAAACTAGGAGGTTGCGATATTATTATTTGCGCAACAAGAACTGGTGGAATGACTGTAAAGAAGGTAG
>JBLHOX010000092.1:0-9254 GCA_047623725.1 Dokdonia sp.
GAAAAGAATATATCAGTCAAAATTTTAATAGATGAAACATATCTTAATCGTACTACTTATAGGTCTTGTATCATGCTCACAAGATGCTCCTGATAAGATAACTATTCAAGGAGAAGCTTTTGGTACTACGTATGCCGTTACTTATTTTGGTGAATTAGAAAAGGCACCTCGCATTAAAAAGGGAATTGACTCCGTAGTGCAAGTTGTTAATACGTCTATGAGCACCTATATTCCTGAAAGTGATATTTCAAAAATTAATAAAGGAGATAGCACCCTTGTTGTAGACGCTATGTTTACCGATGTTTTTACGCTTTCGCGAAAACTACATAGCCTCACAAATGGTTATTTTGATCCTACCGTAGGGGGCCTGCGTAATGCTTACGGATTTGGAGATGCAAAACCGCTTGCAGTGATTGATAGTGTAACCTTAGATTCTATGATGCGTTATGTAGGATTCAATAAAGTAGCGCTTTCGCCGAAAGGCACGATACAAAAAGAATATTCAGAAATCTATTTTGATTTTAATGCCATAGCTAAAGGCTATGGTATCGATCGAATTGCAGTTTTTCTTCAAGATGAGAATGTTTCTGATTTTCTCATTGAATTAGGCGGAGAGTTACGTGCACAAGGGAAACACCAACTCAAAGATACATCTTGGATGGTAGGTGTAGAAAGTATTGACTCTTCTGTAGAAAATAGACAAGCAACGGTAGCGTTACGACTAGAAGATCGCTCAATGGCTGGTTCTGGAAATTATCGTAAAAATAGAATAGATTCCCTTACGGGGAAACAATATGTACATACTATAAATCCGCTTACAGGAAGTGCCGAAAAGAGTAATGTGTTAAGTGCAAATGTGATCGCTCCCACTTGCGCCGAAGCAGATGCTTGGGCAACCGCATTTATGGCAATGGGGCTAGAACGTTCTAAAGAAGTACTCGCTACTCAAAAAGAAATAGATGCTTATTTGGTATTTTCTAATGAACAAAATACCATAGGGACATATATCACTGCTGGTTTTGAGAAGTTGATTAATTGAATAAGGTTTAATATTTTTTTAATTTAATAGTGCTTTTCATAACTCTGTAAACATAGAAATCAGCACCTTTATTCTCTAAAATTAAACTCTTGATTTTTTCCCAATGTTTAAGAGTTAAATAAGTTTTTTCCCAGTACCGATGACTTCCATATTCGAAAGCAAATATTGGTACTTTATATCTTTTAAGAACTTTGATATGTGCTTTTAGTGCACTCCTGTCAAATGTAATCCAGACTCCTTTTTTCTTAGCTATAGCTTTAATTAATTGAGGATCTTTTATGTTCTCACCAAATTCTAATGTAGTAGATAGAATATCGTTTTGTCTATCGAAACCTTCGAGTTTGTCTAGAGATTCTGCAATTGAGGGTGGAAAATTTGCGTCAAAGTATATTTTCATTAAGCCGCAGATTCAAAAAACGAAATAGCATCATTAACAGAGTTCTCATCTAGACTATATACTTTAGAGATAAGAGTAATGCTATCTCCTGCTTTATACATCTTATATATAGTACTAGCAAGAATGTTTGTGTTAAGTAAAACGGGTTCTCCAAATTGATGTTCAGGGTCAACAACAATTTTCTTATCCTTTCCTAACGGAAAATAAGCTTTCGCAACATTATTAGAATTATATTCAATTTTTTCAGAAAATGGTTCTATTATACCACGAATTGCAATTTGTTGAGTCTCTTCAGCTTGAATGAAGTCTTTCTCTTGTTCAAAAAGAATGTCTCCACCTGATCTGTAAAACGAGTGATGCGCGAATGGATAAGGGGTATTGAATTTTTTTGAGAGAAATTCGTGAGATTTTAAAGCCTTTTTATATCCTACTCCATTTTGACGAAGAACATAAAACACTTTAATTTCGATAAGAGCAAAAAAATTCAAAGCTAATACTTTGTCAGTTTCAAAAAGATATTTGTAGTCGCTTTTTGTGCTTAATCTATCGTTCCAATAATTTCTGACAAGATAACTTATCTTGTTTCTGTCTATCTTTAAAATATTTGCAATATCAGTGATAGTGAAAAACCCACTACCTAATTCCAATATTTCTTTTTCTTTTGACATAATCCAAATATACTAATTTGTTTTTTTGGCTTAAAGATGTATAAGGTTTTAAATTTCAGACACTTCAGTGTTTAGTTGTTGAATTTAAAATTTCAACACTTCTTTCTTCTCAAATTCTTTAGCGGTAATAGGTCTACCAGCGATGGTGGCTGTGTCCCAATCTTGCGTTATTTTCCACTGTCCGTTTATTTTTTCTAGAACAATGTGAAATTGACCATAGCTGTATTGGGTTTCTCCTTCTTTTGAGGTAAATCCTATGCGATAAAACCCGACTTCATACGAAGTGGTTTCATTTGTTTTTCGACTATCAAACCAAAAGTCTAAATTAATTTTATCCTCATTTTTACGGTTTGCAGCAAAGCGTTCTGCATTTCCTTTTTTAAAGGCATTTTCTGTATCAATACCTTGTGGAGTTACGCGTAATACTTGATTTGCGTAGGTAGCGTTTAAAGCGTCTCCATCAAGTGTTTCAAAGGCTTTTTGAAAAGGCTTCCAGGCCGTTTGATCTATTTCTTTTTGAATAGCTTCTGTATCTGTTTGTGCAGTCATCGATGTGAATGCTAGTGTCAATAAAAGGAATAGATGTTTCATAATATATGGGTGTTTAATGGAATACTCTTATTTTCTACACACGGGTAAAATTTCGCCTTGAGCGAGTCTATATAAATCTACTTCTTTAGGAGAAAGAACAGTCGTGTAATCTACCTCTTCTACGGTAAAACCTATGCTTCGGAGTTTATCAAAATAATCCCGTCCATAGACACGTACGTGATCGTATTGTCCAAATATTTTGGCACGTTCTACAGGATCTGTAATCGTATCGTCTTCAAAAGTAGTAGCGCGATCTAGTTCTTGAGGGATCTGTAAGATTGCCATTCCACCAGGTTTTAAAACGCGATATAGTTCTTGCATGGCTTTGGTGTCATCCGGGATATGCTCTAAGACGTGATTGCAGAAAATGATGTCGTATTGATTTTCGCCGAAAGGCAAATCACAAATATCTGCTTTTACATCGGCAAGAGGAGAGTTGAGATCTGTCGTGGTATAATCTAGGTGCTTTAGTTTGCGAAAACGTTTGTAAAATGCTTGTTCTGGTGCAAAGTGAAGCACTTTTGAAGGTTTTGAAAAGAAACCAGTTTCCCGTTGTAGCCAGAGCCATAATAAACGATGCCTTTCTAATGAAAGGGTAGAAGGGGAGAGTATGTTTTCTCTTTGATGTACATATCCATAGGGTAGAAACTTTCGGAATCCTTTACCATCAATAGGATCTTTGTATTGTGACCCTCTTAAAAATAAGGCAAATATAGGTCGGACTACATAACTCAATCTGATGAGTAATGGTCTTGGGATCGCATTCAGGAAAAATTTAAAAAGCTTTTTCATCTATTAGATGACCAATGCTTGTTGACGAAAAGGAGTTTCCTCATCGCTTTCTATACCGAGTGCTTGATAGATGTATGCAAAGGTAGAGAGTAGTTCTGGTTTTCCGTCTAGAATAGCAACATCGTGCTCAAAATGAGCACTTGGTTTGTTGTCACGTGTAGTAATAGTCCATCCGTCGCTATGTTGCTTGATGTTTTTTGTTCCTAAGTTGATCATAGGTTCTATAGCAACGACCATACCTTCTATAAATTTTTTGCCACGTCCTCGTTTCCCATAATTAGGCATTTCTGGAGCCTCATGCATGACTTTTCCAAGACCGTGACCTACGAGTTCACGTACCACACCATATCCATGATCTTCTGTGTATTTCTGAATGGCATAGCCTACATCGCCTACACGATTTCCAATCTTTAATTGTTTTATGCCTTCGTATAACGATTGCTTTGTAACATCTAGTAATTTTTTTACTTCGGGTGTTACCTCACCTATTTCAAAAGTATAGGCGTGATCTCCATAGAATCCATTTTTTATAGCGCCACAATCTATAGAGATAATATCCCCTTCTACGAGCGGTTTGTCATTGGGGATCCCGTGTACTACTTGCTCATTAGGACTCATGCAGAGTGTGTTTGGAAAATCATATAACCCTAAAAATCCAGGGATAGCATCTTGGCTACGTATATAGTCTTCGGCAAGTTTATCAAGATATAAGGTTGTCACTCCTGGTTTTACTTCACCAGCAAGCATTCCTAGTGTGCGTGAGACAACAAGCGCACTTTCTCTCATGAGCTCTATTTCTTCTCTGGTTTTCTGAATAATCATGCGTCTGTATCGTTTTGGTCCTTAAATATATCTTCCATACGAGATAAGAATCCTTTTTTGTTTTTTTGTTTTTTAAGTTTAGATTTTATAGAGGGGTCATTTTTAATGGTAAGAAAATGATATATCTCCCCCCAACCCATCATGCCACCTATGTTTCTATCGTCTATAAACACATCGGCATTTATCTTTCTACTTATATTGGAACTGATTTCTTCTTCTGGATAGCTTTTGTTCACTGCATAAAAAGTAATTCCGTTTTTTTTACAAAAAGCAACGGCTTCTTCTAGTTTTTGTCCCGAACGATAGGTCCATAAAATAAGCGTATGCCCTTCGCTTTGAATCTTTTTTAAAGTGTCAAAAGCAAATAATAAAGGCTTTCCTATATCTGGATACGCATTTGTTACGATGGTTCCGTCAAAATCTACAGCTATTGTCTTTTTCTCCAATGGAAATCAATTTGGTGCAAAGTTACAAAATTGAAAAGGTAGTGGGTATAAAAATAGTTTGAGAAGTACTGATTTTAAATATGTCTACTATGCATAAAAAAATAGACCAACAAAAATGTTGATCTATTTACTATGCTATACTAATAGCATAATTTCTACTATACCTGTTTTTTAGCAAGGGCACATATCCCAACATTCTTGAATTGTACTTGCATTGCCTACAAAAGAACCATTACAATAACAAGGGAAAAGAGAAAGAAGACGCCCTCCTGTGATTTCTTTTTGTTCTTTTTTACCTATTGAGTTACCTAAATTTGAAATTTTTTTTAACATAATTAAAATTTTTAAAATTATAGTATCCTTGATCATTTTGAGACACTCAAGGTTCATGTCTATTATTCCTTGCAAGAGAATATTTTTTAACCGTGAAATTACTTTTATTGAGTTTAGGAGTTTTTGTCAAATATATAAGTTTTTTACGCTTAATTACTTGATATTGTGAAATTTAATAATTTTGAGATGTTGGAAAAAGAAGTAAAATGAGCCTGTTTAGGGCTTGCTTTTAGGTTGTTTTTTAAAATAGTATTATGTTAAAAAAAGGAATTATTGAGGAGTGTTGTTTTTTGATGTGAAAAAGGTGTACACAGTTATTGTACCCTAAATAGCTTTGTGGGTAAAATCAGTTACATAATTGTGATGAAATAGTATGATTAGATTCAAAATAACATCCTAATTCATGCAAATTGCATAAAAGAGTGTAACTAGTTTTAAATCAGTCAAATGGATGGTTTTACAGCAAGGTAGGTAAGGTTTTATTTTAATAAAACGTAATGCACTATTTTTAATAATTAGTTTAAAAATAGCGTATGTGAAGAATAGACAATGCTGATTTTCAGTTAATTATTGTTAATTTACTATCCTAAAAAATAAGTATAAATTTATTTTTCAGAACAGTAAAAAAGTGTAAAAAAGTTGAATTTTAGTCAGCATACGGATGCTTATATCCTTCTCCAGAAAGAATTTTTTCTACATCTCTTTCTATACTTACAATAGAATACTCTACAATTCTTCCCATTTCGCTCCCATTTTTCTCAAAAATAATGGTAGGTACGTATTGAATATCATTTTCTTTTATAAGACCTTCTGGAGCGTCTTTACCTTCAGAAATGGTAATAATCTTTATAGTAGATGCATCTATTCCAGCAAGATCTAACACTTTATAAAAAGCTGGAATTTCTCTTTGGCTATCTTCACACCAAGTCCCCATAAATACGGTAATGGTTGCTTCAGCGAGGCCATCTTTTATCGTATTAACAGTAACAGTATCTAGGGTATGTTCCTTATACCCTATGTCAAACCATTTCTTATAAGGACCACTTTCTAAAGTTGCTCGTTTTTGTACACCTATAATAATAGGGTCACCATTATCATCTATAAGATCGAATTCTGAGGTTTCTTCAGCAGCAACTTCTACAGGAGTTTCTGCCGCTTCTGTCTGTGCTTTCTTTTGATTACAAGAAGTGAAGGTTATAAGAGATACAGTGAGTAAGGCTAGGAATATATTTGATTTCATATTTTTTTTTGAATGTTTAAACAAGAGATGTACGATCCATTATTGGGGGTTGTGGTACTCCGATCAGTTTTAAAACGGTAGGCGCTACATCTGCCAAAATACCATCTTTTATTGTTTTTATGTCTTTGTCTACCAGAATGATTGGAACTGGATTTGTTGTGTGCGCGGTGTTTGGCGTTCCGTCAGGATTGATCATCGTTTCTGCATTTCCATGATCTGCGATAATGATTACGGTATAGTCTTGTTCTTGGGCTACGGTTACAATTTCTTTTGCACAACTATCTACGGTTTCGCAGGCTTTTATAGCCGCTTCCATGACACCTGTGTGACCTACCATGTCTGGATTTGCAAAGTTTAAACAAACAAAATCTACATCTCCTTTTTTAATTTCTGGGATGATTTTATCACGGATCTCATACGCACTCATTTCTGGCTGTAGATCATACGTAGCTACTTTTGGAGACGGACAAAGTAATCGGGATTCTCCTTCAAAAGGGGTTTCTCTTCCTCCATTAAAAAAGAAAGTTACGTGTGGGTATTTTTCTGTTTCGGCAATACGAATCTGTTTTTTTCCAGCGTTTGCTAATATTTCTCCTAGGGTTTCTGTCAAGTTATCCTTGTCATATACTACATGCATACCAGAAAATGTATCATCATAATTGGTCATGGTAACATAATACAAGGGTAATTTTTTCGTGCTTTGCTCTGGAAAATCTTTTTGAGATAACATTTCTGTGAGTTCGCGACCACGATCTGTTCTAAAATTAAAAAAGATCACAACATCGTCTTCTTTCAGTGTTGCAATGGGTTTTCCGTTTTCTGTGCAGACTAAGGGTTGTAAAAACTCATCGGTTACATCGGCATTGTAGCTGGCTTGTATGTTTTCTGCTGGATTTTCGGTGAGTGTTCCTTTTCCTTGTACAATAAGGTCATACGCCATTTGGACACGTTCCCAACGTTTATCTCGGTCCATAGCATAGTATCTGCCTATGACGGATGCGAGTTTTGTTTGGTGCGCTTTCGCGAAAGCGGATATATCCTCCACAAATGCTTTCCCCGATTTTGGATCTACATCACGACCGTCTGTAAATGCATGTATATACGATTGAGGCACGCCCGCATGACTCGCAGCTTTGATAAGCCCTTTTATGTGATTGATATGTGAGTGTACGCCGCCGTCTGATAACAACCCCATAAAGTGTATGGGTTTATTGTTTTCTTTTGCATAGGCAAAAGCATCTGTAAGTGTTTTCTCGTTCTTGAGCGTATCGTTTTTAAGCGCTAAATTTATTTTTGCAAAATCTTGATAGATGATACGACCTGCGCCAAGATTCATATGTCCTACCTCGCTATTTCCCATTTGTCCGTCGGGGAGTCCTACGTTTTGACCATGCGTGAGTAATTGTGCATGTGGGTAGTTTGCATATAGACTATCAATAAAAGGTGTTTGTGCGTGGTCTACAGCCGATACTTTTTTGTCTGGAGCCATGCCCCAGCCATCGAGTATCATCAGGATCGTTTTCTTATTCATATACTAATATGTAGTAGCAGGCATTGTGAGATTGCTGAAGAAACTAAATGACTTCGACAGGTTCAGCCTGACAATTTAGTGTAAAGATAAAAAACAAAACCTCGCCTAAGCGAGGTTTTGGAATGCTTTTAACGAAAACGTTTTAGGTAATTAGTATATAGGTTTTAATAGTCATCAGCGCTATTCAAATATAAAACGACTTCAAGGCTTTTTCCTAACTTCATGAGGATAGGATGAATCTCAAGATTTGATCCCCAAACACTTAATTTAAGAGTGTCTTCTTCTAAGTAATCAAGTTCTAATTGCCCATTTTCTCTGGGCATTAACTGTGGCAAAATACTTGGATATGTAAGAATCATTGAAGTGTATCCCTCTTCTGTTTTATATCTACTGACAGGTCTTAGTAATGATCTAAGACCAATTCTTCTCCTTGAAGGTGTGCTATCTTCTTCAAAGAGTGTAATATTAAGATGAAAAGCTTCCTTGTCTGGATTATTACTTACTTTGTACGTACTAAACACCTTGTTTTTGTCTACGTATTTTTCAGGAAGTTGTGATGAACTACATCCTATGACTATCATTAAAATGATAGGATAGGGAATACAGAATTTACCCTTGATACCCATATCTCTCGATAGATTCTTTTATTTTTCCCATTCGATTGTCAGGATCAGGATGTGTACTTGAAAATTCTGGTTGGCGATTAGGACCCGCGGCAGTTTTTAATACTTGCATCACTTTGATCATTTCATAAGGGTTGTACCCTGCACGGATCATAAATTGAACCCCAAGGTCATCACTTTCTAGCTCATCTTCACGACCATTTCCTAGAAGAATGTTTTGTCCTATACCTCCAGCGGCTTGTCCCATGCCTCCTCCTACTTCGGCACCCATAGAGATGGTCTGCCACATTTTTGAACTCTCTACGCGCTCGGCACTATGTTTTCCTAATACGTGTCCTATCTCGTGACCTAATACACCAGCTACTTGATCTTCATTTTCTAATTTAGAGAGTAGGGCGTAGGTAATAAATATCTGTCCGCCTGGAAGTGCAAAAGCGTTAATAGTTTGATCGTCTCTTAATAAATGAAACTCATATTGATAGGGTGTCTCACGAGCCATGCTGCTTTTGACCAAATTTTCTCCAATTTGATCTATAAAAGCTTGTAATTGTTTATCAGGATGTAAACCTCCGTGTTGATCTGCCATAGCAGGTGCATTGGCAAGTCCTATTTGGATTTCTTGTTCAGGACTCATACTGATAGATTGTACTTTTCCTGTATATGGATTTTCTTGCCTGTTGCTACAATTTCTAAGAAGAGCAAAAGCAACGACAGCCACTCCTATAAGGAGCCTTATTTTCATTCCGCCACCACGTCGCATTATATGTCCTGT
>JBLHOX010000093.1:0-9235 GCA_047623725.1 Dokdonia sp.
TGTAGCGCATCTACTTTGTCAATTAATGGCATTAGAAATACGTGTAAATTATCGTGTGAAGGGCCTTTCATAGAGCACTTTTGTATCACGACATTGATCTCACCTTTCAGATCTTTTCCTAAAGTGGCATAGTCCAGGTCTGGGTTTGTATTTAGATTTTCTAATATGTCTAGCATCTTGTTAACGCCTTCTGTCGTTTCATCGTTTGCCGTCCATTTATTCGTTTCATCTAGTTTGATTTCTGTTTCCCAATTGTTATTTAATAAAGGGTTTTTATCTGCGTCATTAGATTTACAACTTATAATAGTGAGTAAAATTAATGCGCTTATCATTGGTTTTAAATAGTTCATGCTTGATATTTTTAGATGATGATAGTGTGTCGTGAATATACTCAAAGTATTTGCAAGAGCAAGTAAGCATTGATTACCTATGTAATGGTGGCTGTCTCATGGTACTAAGCGTATAAAAATCAAAGGGAATACTGGCTTTACCCAATATTCCCCTTGACTTCATCAAGATAAATACCAGTTATAACTGGTATAAGAGCAACATTCTCAAAATTGCTCGATTAAATAATTAATTAGATCTGTCGTAGTTACTATTCCTATGAGCATATTATTGTCGACTACAGGTAGTGCGTGAAATTCTTTTTTGGCAAGTATTTCTGCAACCTCCTTAATTGTTGTATCTGAGGTCACTGTTACTAATTTTTTTGCCATTACTTGTTCTATGGTAAACATATTATAGACGGTGGTGTCTATATCTTGCTCGTCTTCTCCTGCCGCATCTGCAAAGCTTATTCTGAGTAAATCGGTGTAGCTCAAAATACCTATTATCTGTTTTCCTTGAACAACAGGAATATGCCTTATGTTATGATCTTTAAAAAGCTTTTCGGCTTTTTCTAAGCTATCTGTTGTATTTAAACTGACTACGTTTGTTGTCATGATACTATAAACTGGAGTTCTTTTTCTCATCGTTTTCTGTTTTAAATGTTACTTAAAAGTAGGCCAATTCACACTCAGAAAAGATGATATAAATCAGTTATTACAAAGCGTTTAAATCTAAATTTCTCTATGCGATTAATTATAAAAATCATTAAAAGTGTGTCGAGCAAGCATAAGAAATTAAGATTGTCTGATTACGCTTTCATAGTTGGACGCTGCTCAGCATATACTGCTGCTTCACAACGTTTCGCGAAAGCGCAGAACTATTATAATAAAGCATATAGATTACTGCCAAACCGTTTAAAAGCTTCTTGTTCTAGCTGCTTTCTAAATTGTGGATGTGCAATATCAATAAGAGCTTTAGCTCGTTGTTTTAGATTTTTTCCAAATAAATTTGCTACGCCATACTCTGTAACAACATAATGTACGTGAGCTCTTGTCGTTGTGATTCCAGCTCCTTCTTTTAAGTAGGGCGTTATTTTTGAAATACCTTTAGCAGTGGTAGAAGGCATTGCAAAAATAGGTTTACCTCCTTCAGATAAAGATGCACCACGTATAAAGTCCATTTGTCCACCTACGCCACTATATTGACGGTTTCCGATAGTATCTGCACATACCTGGCCCGTTAAGTCAATCTCAATGGCACTGTTTATAGCAGTTACCTTAGGATTACGACGGATAATGGAAGTGTCATTTGTATATGCAGCTTCTTTAAAATGTACCAGTGGATTGTCATTTACAAAGTCATATAATTTTTTTGTACCTACCGCAAAGCAGGTAACAATTTTTCCGTTTTTCACTACTTTTTCTTCTCCTGTAATGACACCATTTTCTACTAAAGGGAGGATCCCATCAGAAAACATTTCTGTATGTATACCTAAACGTCTGTGATTTCCTAAATTATTCAATACAGCATTAGGAATATTACCAATCCCCATTTGTAAGGTAGCACCATCTTCAATAAGGTTTGCCACATTTTCTCCAATACGAGCCTCAATTTCAGAAACTGTTACGCTTCCAGAAATACTCAAAGGGCTATCGCAATATACCGTATAGTCAAGATCTCTTATATGAATAATACCATCGCCGTGAGTACGCGGGATATTAGGGTTTATCTGGGCAATAACAGTTTTTGCGGTCTCTACAGCTGGAAGTGTAATATCTACAGAGGTTCCTAAAGAACAATACCCATGTTGGTCTGGCGGGGATACTTGAATGAATGCTATATCAAGAGGTAAAATGTTACGTCTAAAAAGTAAATGAATCTCACTTAAGAATATGGGAATATAATCTCCATTTCCCTCATTAACGGCTTGGCGTACATTACCTCCAACAAAACAGCTATTAACATTGAATGATTCTTTGTAAGGGTCTTGTGTATATAAGGCTTTACCTTCTGTATGTACTTGAATGATTTCTACATCTTTCAATTCTGTATAGCGATCACATAAAGCTTCAATAAGAAGAGTAGGTGTCATCGCAGCTCCTTGAAAGAAGACACGCTGACCAGATTTGATTTTAGCCACTGCTTGAGCGGGTGTTATATTTTGTAATGACATATTAATATGTTTTTAAACGAATTTGTGTGTCTTTTGACCAAGAATAATCTTCTTTTAAATAATAGCTTTCTTGGCATCGGAATTCTTGATCTTGAGTTTGGTGAAAATGAAATTCAGTAGGTTTTATAAGATACCCTCCCCAAAATTCAGGTTTTGGAACTTCTTTATTCTTAAATTGATTTTCATATTTCAAAAAATCATTTTCTAGGACTCTTCTAGAAGCGATCACTTGGCTTTGTTGAGATACCCAAGCCCCAAGCTTACTATCTCTAGGTCTTAAATCAAAATAGTTACTAGATAGTGCTTTAGATATTTTAAAAGCTTTACCAGATACTTGAATCATCCTACCAGAATTAGTCCAATTAAATAAGAGGTAAACTTCGGGATTAAGGGTAATGGCTAAGCCTTTGTCACTCTCATAATTAGTAAAGAAAATAAACCCTTCCCAAGTATATTTTTTAAGTAGGACCATTCTACTTTTTGGATAATTATCAACGCCAATAGTGGTTAAAGACATTGCATTAGGCTCTAGCTCCTTGTAGAGCTCGTCTGCTTCATAAAACCATTTCTGGAAATGCTGCATCGGGTTGTGGTCTATCATTATCTGTTGGTTTTGGGGCATTTTTTAAACGTAATACGTTTAAATTTTTAATGCTCAAAAGTACTCGCCTAAATACCTGAAAAAGATGATATAAATCACCTTTTCAGCTCCAGTGTTTTATTGAAAAGAGGTTTTCATTTTTTAGTACTATTCATACCTGATATTTATCATAGCTTTCATCGTATTTCAGACATAGCTTTGGGTTATAAAACAACGCAACTATGAAAAACATACTCATTTTGTCAAATTTTGAATCGTATTCTATAAATGCGACGACGTATGCGATGCAGTTTTTCAGCGGACAATCCTGTCATTTCTATTTTTTAAATATCGTTAAAGTATGGGAGTATACAACAGATAACTTGATGGCTGCAAATGATAATGAAACCATATATGATACGATCTTGTCTTCTTCAAAAAACAAACTCAAAAAAAAGATGGCATATCTTGAAGAGTCCTATGCAGGAGAGGACTTTACATTTACAGATCTTATAGATTATGATGTTTTTACGGATGCTGTAAAGCAAGCTGTTAAAGCTTATGATATCCATTGTATTTTAATGGGGGCAGATGGACAGTCTAACTTTACAGAACGATTGTTTGGAAGTCATAGTACGCGTGTTGTGCGTAAAGTAGATTGCCCAGTATTTATCATTCCAGATAATTATAGTTATATACCGATACACCATGTACTTTTAGTATTGGATCAGAAGAATGTGTATTCTAGTTATATTTTTGATAAAGCGTTTAAAATCATTGATAGAAAATCAATTAAGGTCTCTGTATTACGACTTTCAGAATCAGAACCTTTATATAAAAAAGAAGAGGTGGGGCAGATTGCAAAAGATTTTGATCAAAGTAACGTTCCTTATTTTCATCTTTCACAACGTACAGATAATAAAGGCAAGCAACTCCAGATTGTTGATGAAGTTTTGCACGCAGATGTCAATGTAATTAGTACAAGACCCACTTCTTTTACGTCTAGAATTTTAAAAAACTCAGGAGTTGATGAACTGATTTTAAAAATAGAGAAACCAACGTTCTTTTTGAAAGATTAAAAAATGTATAGTACGCTCCTGCCTGCCGGCAGGCAGGTTCGCACTTCGGCTACGCTCAGCATAAACTTCTTCGTCATTACATTCCTTGAAAGCGTACCATCACATACTACCATCTATAGCTGATCAATATCATAGTTCTGGTTATTTTCTGCCATTACATTTGGGATATGCAGCTTAAAATTATATATCCAATAAAGGTACGCGAGTTTTTAATTGAGATTGGAGATATTTCTTATTTTGCTGTGCGGTATTTTAAAGAACTCTTTAAGAGACCTTATGAAACTAATGAGCTTTTAAAGCAGTGTTATGTCATTGGAAATAAATCTCTTTTATTAGTTGGAGTCACAGGTTTTATACTGGGACTTGTTTTTACACTTCAATCGCGTCCTACGTTATTAGAATTTGGAGCTGCCTCCTGGATGCCATCAATGGTAAGTCTCTCTATTGTAAGAGAGATAGGACCCGTTGTAATAGCTCTTATTTGCGCAGGAAAAATAGGGTCGGGGATTGGTGCAGAGCTTGGGTCGATGCGAGTTACAGAACAAATTGATGCTATGGAAGTATCAGGAACAAATCCCTTTAAATATCTAGTTGTAACGCGTATCACAGCCACCACATTAATGCTTCCATTATTGGTTATTTTTGGAGATGCCATTGCTCTTTTAGGATCCTCTTTGGTCGAGTATTCAAAAGGGAGTGTTGCATTTATACTCTATTTTAATAAAGTCATTAAAGCCTTATCCTTTGGAGATGTTTTACCCGCAACGATAAAAACGTTCTTTTTTGGCTTTGTGATAGGTCTTATAGGGTGTTACAAAGGCTACCACTGTAAAAAAGGGACTTTAGGCGTTGGAGAAGCATCCAACTCGGCAGTCGTTTATGCGTCTATGCTTTTGTTTATAGTCGATTTTATTGCTGTATTTATATCTGATATATATTTTGAAATCTAATGACAAAACCAACCCACATATCACCCGTTTTAGAAATTAAAGATTTGTATAAAAGCTTTGGTGATCATCAAGTGCTTAATGGGTTTAACCTGACGCTTTATCCGGGAGAAAATGTAGTGGTCATGGGGAAATCAGGTTCTGGAAAATCGGTCATGATCAAGTGCCTTGTAGGATTAATTAAAGCGAGTTCAGGAAGTATTCATATAAGAGATAAAGATATTACAATATTAGGGCAAACAGAATTGGATTTCTTACGTACAGAGATTGGATTTTTATTCCAAGGAAGCGCTTTGTATGACTCGATGACGGTACGTGAAAATCTAGAATTTCCTTTACGTAGACACCGGGATAAATTACGCTTTCGCGAAAGCACAAACCACCTTATACACGAAGCCTTAGAAAACGTAGGTTTGATCGAAGCCATAGATTTAATGCCTTCAGAATTATCTGGAGGGATGAAACGTAGAGTCGCACTAGCTAGAGCGCTGATTCTGAAACCTAGTATCATGCTATATGATGAGCCTACGACAGGTTTAGATCCTATTACGGCAAAAGAGATTATACAGTTAATGAGAAGTATACAAGACACCTATGGAACGTCATCTCTTATCATAACACATGATGTAGATTGTGCGCGTGTCATCTCTAATAGAATTATACTATTGGTAGATGGTGTTGATTATGCAGAAGGCACCTATGCCGAATTGTCTTCTTCTGAAGATCCAAAAATTAAAGTATTTTTTAAATAATATGACTTATGGAAAAATCTTCTAAAAATAAAATACAACTAGGGGTTTTTGTAATCGCAGGAACCATACTGCTTGTAATCGTATTATACCTCATTGGAAATAGGCAAAATATATTTTCAAATACTATAAAAATTAATACGCAGTTTGCCAATGTGAATGGCTTACAGCTAGGCAATAATGTACGATATTCTGGCATTGATATAGGAACTGTTCATGCGATCAAAATGCGATCTGACACCCTTATTTTGGTAGAAATGTCACTTAAAGAAAGCATGGTACAATACCTTAAAAAAGATGCCGTAGCGACCATTGGTTCTGATGGATTGGTAGGAAACATGATTATAAATATCATCCCTAGAGAAGGAAACGCACCTCCTGTAACTACTGGAGATACCATTGCTAGTTATAGTCGCATGAGTACAGACAATATGCTCACAACCCTTAATGCAACCAACCAAAACTTAGCATTACTCTCTGCCGATTTACTTAAAGTCACCACCGAGATATTGCACGGAGGTGGAACAATAACATCCTTATTAAAAGACAAAGAACTATCAAATGATATCAAGAGAACCATTAAAAACTTGAAAACGTCTAGTACAGATGTGGCTATAATGACTCAGGAATTATCTAAAACCCTTGATCGTATCGATTTGGAAAATAGCGTTGTAGGTGTATTACTCACAGATAGTATACAAGGACAGAAAGTGAAAAAGATCATTGAAAACGTAGAGATCGCGAGTCAAGATATACAAAAAGTAAGTGCTTCCCTAGATACGATAACAACGCGTATCGCTAATGGAAAAGGCACTTTAAATCATCTTACTACAGATGAGAACCTTGTTAAGAATATAGATAGTACGATGCAGCATATAAAAGAAGGCACCGCAAAATTTAATGAAAACATGGAGGCCTTAAAAAAGTCTATTTTTTTTAAAAGATATTTTAAGAAAAAAGAGAAAGAAGCGTTAAAAAGAAAGCAGGAAGAGGAAAAAGAGTCATCATTTTAAAAAAGAGGTTATGAAAATAGCTCTTGTAGAAGACTATTAATTAGTATTGAGTAAACCCGCATTATGTATTAGAACTTCGTGATGAGACTTGAAGAAGCAATAACATATGACGTTTTATGAATTTTAACATAGCATTGCTATGGTTAAATTTAAAAGCGAAGTGTAATGGTATATTTTGAAGCATCTTCAAGTTGTAATAGATTTTCTAATGCATAATACGGGTTAGAATGTGAGCGTTCTTTTCTAATTCCTTTACAGCCCATTGATATCCGATATTAAAAATCTGATCAATATTTTTCGTGCTAAATGTTCCGTATTGTGATAGTGTTTCTGAGGAAATCAACAAATTACAAAGTTGAAACTTTTGTTTTGCATGATGGTGTAAATTAATTTCATACGCTCTACGTAGTACTTGATACGAATGTTTGATGGATGTTATCTCAATAGTAGATAATGGATTTACATATACTCCGATGATAGATTCACAGGTGTTTTTTAAAATTTCTGTTGGAAAATCATTAATGACCCCGCCATCAATATAATAGTTGTTATTAATTTTGACAGGCGTAAAAACACCAGGGAAAGATGCAGATGCAAGAAGCGGAAGTATAAGTTCTCCTTTGTTGAAAATATGACTCTCTCCTTTTATGATATCTGTAGCAGTGATGTACAAGGGCAATTGTAAGTCTTCAAAACTATCATTAGGGAAAAATGCTAAGAGGTCATCATAAAACTTTAAAGAATCTATAAAACCCGGTTTTCTACTCGCATATCTTTTAAGGGAAAATATGTCTGTATTTTTAAAGAAATATACTATTTCTTGCCAAGGTATACCTTGAGCATATAATCCTCCTACAATAGCCCCAGCACTTGTACCTGCAATATGAGTAGGTTTAATTTTAAATTCTTCTAAAGCTTTTATAACCCCTATATGTGCCACTCCTTTCATACCGCCTCCAGAAAAAACAATACCTAAACTCATGATCTGATGTATTAACCCGGATTTTGCAATAGAACTTCGTGATGAGTCTTGAAGCATCTTCAAGTTGTAATAGATTTTCTATTGTATAATGCGGGATTAATTAATAATGACTAAAATTATAGTAAAAATCAGTAGATATATATGAGCGTTATCATAGATACACTAGGGTAAGAAAAGTAACTTTATACTATGATCATGTGTATAAAAAATAGCCTGTATTCCATAGTATCTTTTTTGCTATTGGTAAGTTGTGCTTCTACAATAAAGACCATAGATAACGTAGATAAATCTATAGCTACTCAAGATGAGAAGCAGACACTTGTGATCATAGCATTAACAATAAATGACGAGGCACGTACTCAATTTGAATTAGATATGCAAGCAGCACTTCTATCGTATGATGTGTATGCTATCTCTAGTAGCGTTTATTTTGATACAGAATTTGGATCGTATACTAAATTACATAAAAGATTTAGTAAAATGATTAGCGCTATGGATGATCAAGGGTATAGAAATATTATGATCACCATGATAGCTGGTGTAGAAAATATTGTTGCTAAAAATGAATCTAATGAGATTTTAGACAAGATATATCATCTAGAAACTCAGCTCTATAATTTGGAAGGCGATACGTTTTTTTCTCATTGGAAGTATTGTTTGCATATTTTAGAAAGCGAACTTAATGCGCAAGGCATTTCTTATTATGTAAAAACTATTGTGAAAGAAATGGAAGAAGATCTTATTATAACTAAAAAGCAAAAGGAAGGAAAAAAAATCCCTTACACGATATGGATGCTATAAAAACATATAAGAAAATAGGAATCATTATAGTCAGTATATTGGCATTACTTTTTCTACTAGCAACCTTATATAAAATAGAATATTCTATGGAGACCGTACCGTCTTCTGAAGTGAACACAACATTTAAGAATACACAGCAAACCTTACTTATAGCAACACAAGGAAGTGCATACAAAGACAACATTACGAAAGGAATAATTACTCATTTTCAATCTCAAGACATATATATACAGATTATAGATGTAACACGTTTAGATCATATTTCTGGGCAAGAATACACAGCGATTTTAATACTTCATACTTGGGAAATGGGGAAGCCTCCTCAAGAAGTAGTTTCTTTTTTGAATACCTGTACAACCTGTGATCATATTGTAGTGATGTCAACATCTGGAGATGGTGTATCAAAAATTCAAGGAGTAGATGCATTATCTGGAGAATCTATTCTGGAAAGAGCCCCAGAACGTATAGAAGAAATTATTTTAAAACTGGAACCATTTATAAGTATTGATCATTAAATAAAAATCTAAAAACTGATACATGTCATAGTTTTTAAAAGTGTCTTCACATACTTTTATAGTATA
>JBLHOX010000094.1:0-9173 GCA_047623725.1 Dokdonia sp.
GTCACCATCTATAGCTACATTCGTATAAATATTTCCGATACAGCAAGGGTCTGAAATCACTTCTACAGAAAAGCTAAACGCAACCTCAAACACGTCTGTAATAAAAATTTTATAATTTTCTAAATCATTGCTTTCCAAAAAGATAGAAAGTGTTATGATCGTTCTGTCGCCTGATCCTAAAGTGCCTACTCCAAAATCAACAGTTTGATTGGTTTGTGTATTTATGATTTTTAAATTATCAATAGGAAAGGTCTCATTAAAGAATAAATCTTCTCCCGTATCGGCAGCAACAAATTCTAATCCTAAACTAATGGTTGCGCAATCTATAAGGTTACAAGCATTGCTTGTTTCTGTTTCGTCTGAAGCGCAAGAAAAACAAATAATGAGTAACAATACTAAAACAATACGTCGTTGTAACATGGGTTTTATATTCTGGGGGTTATATAAAGATACGTAAAATCAATGCTGTCTCATTTTCAACTTGTTCAAAAGTCGCGTTGGTAACCGTTATGTTTTCATAACGATACTCTTGACAGCAGTTCCCATCAGATATTGTTTCTATATCATATGCAATCTCTACATCAAATATAGTGTCATAAGAAACTTGGATTTGTTCTACAAATCTAAAAATAGATAGTCGGCCTGAATTAACGCCATAATCTTGTCCAAACGTTAATGGTGTATTGTCTTCTCCGATAGCAACAAAAAAACCATCGGGTGCGCCATCATTAAAACTACCTTCTAATAGATTTTCACCCGTGTCTGCATCTATAAATTCAAATGCAAATTCAGGCCCTATACATAATACTAAACTACAATCATTTTCATCTGAGTTACATTGTACTAGTGATAGACTTATGAGTATTATAAAAATTAGTTTTTTCATGGGTTTCAGACTTGTTGATTATTGTATACTCTAAAGAGTCAATAAAGTAAAAAAGGTTGCGTCTCTTTTTCACAAAGTGACACAACCTTTTAATAATTTATTTAGAAACTATCTTTAATACACTATTAAAAATCAAATCTATAGGTTGCTCCTATCATCCCTTGAAGTCCTTGCACTTCGTAGTTCAACCATTTTTGATAATCACTATTTAAGATGTTATTTACTCTTCCAAAGGCAGATAGTCTATCATTAAAGCGGTATCCTACGTGTGCATTTGCATCTAAGTAACTATCTAATGTGACTACTTGTGGTTGTGCGAGAATGTCAGTAGGGTCATTTGCAAATAATAAATCCTGACGTTCTCCTACAAAAAACAAGTTGATTCCTGCAAACCATTGTTGTGTGATTTGATAATCTGCAAATACCGAAGCTGTTAACTCAGGTAAGTTCCAAGCTTCCATTTCATTGTCTGTTGTATATGAGTTGTATTGTGCGTTTAGTTTCATTTTGAAGTTGCTGTTTACATCAAAATTAAGTTCTCCAAACACCCCTAATGTTTCTACATCGTCATATACCACACTAAAAGAATTACCATTTAAAAAGGCTACTGGTGACGATACCTGTGCTGGATTGAATTGAAATAATGCTTTGTTACTTTCTGAAATATAGTTGGCTCTTAGATTATAACTCACACTATTAGAAAGTTTTCCTTTCATTCCTAGATATCCATCATATTGTTGATCTGTAGGTGTGATTGCTAAAGACGGTGCTACAAAAGGATTTTCTTGCACAAAATCATAATAACTGTTTTGTTGTAGATTTCCTTCTAATCCTGCATACGCGATGAAGTAATCACTTACCACACGATACGAAGCTGTTATTCTTGGGTATACAAAAAAATCGGTTGTGCTATTTTCACTATCCATGGTTACAAATCCAGCAACCCCTAGGTTTACTGTAAGATCATCTCTTAAGATGACTAAACTTGGATTAACACCTACATTAAGAATACTGTGTTTTGTTTCTTCCATCATAGGTGCAAAATCATTTGCAAAACTACCGTTGACATAATCGACGATAAATCCTGCTGTGATATTCTCTCCAGCAATAGGAAGCTCTATGGTAGGTTTTATAATAGCACGTAGCTCATTACTACTTTCTGAATCTGTAAGATACCGTACGGTTGCTTTTCCTTCTTTGAAAATCCCATCTTTAAAAGCGACGCTTCCATTTACAGCTCCTGTGATATACGAATGTGTGACATCAAAGTCCTCAGTAAGGATAGGTCCATCTGCGGGTCCTATATCTATAATGGTAGGTGATATTCCATACCAATTAAATGCTTGGTGTTGTATATCCAAATCCGTTCGCCAAGAAAAATCACGTTCTCTGGCTCCATAATTTAAGTTTAAACGAGTATCATAAAAGAAGTCATCTACCGTTACATTATCAATACCACCTTGTGATGAATTGTGGTTTAAGAACACCCCAAAATCTTCGGTACGGCTAATTTGAAAGTTACTATAAAACTCTGCAAGTACCGATGTAAAACTACCAAAACCTATTGTCGCATAATTGTCATACAACTTTAATTTAGGTGCTTTTTTTACGGCTGCTGCTTTTCCTTTTGCAGGTGTAAATGTACTAGCAACCGGCGCAGAGAAAATACTATAAGTGACTTTCTTCTTTGTGGTATTAACAGAGTCATTCAGTTTTGGAGTGGCTTTTACTTTAAAAGCATCACTTATGGTAGGTGTATATGGTTTTACAACATTAACCACCTCTGTTCCCAAATCTTGTTTGTCTTTCTTCTCTTCTTTTTCTTGAGCATTCACTTGAGATACTCCAAGTCCTAAAGCAAGTAAGAAAATAGTTTTATATGTTTTGATGTGATGAACTATCATATATAAATATAGTATGTTGTGATTGATAAAAATTAGTTTCCGCCTTCTTCTACAGAAGAGTTCGTTTTTGCTTCGTTTGACTTCATAAGAGCGAGTTGTTCTTGTGCTTCTTTTACAATAGCTGGATAGTCTGAAAAATTTGTAATAACACTTTCCAAAATATACGTTGCTTGATATGCGTCTTCTAACGCATAAAAGTTTCTTGCCATCAACACGAGTCCTTTGGCGCCAAATTCTTTATACCCGCTATAATCTCTAGCAAGCTCTTGCACGGCGGTATTTGAGCCTTTAAAATCATTTACCTTGTGTTTGAAATAAGCGTCATAGTATAATGCTTCTGCGGCGAGTGCTCCAGTGGCAATCTCTTGTACAGAAGCATACGCTGTTTTTGCACGATCTTCGTCCCCAGTTTTGATAGATGCTCGTGCAATAATAACTTGTGCGTCACTTTTTACAGCATTATCAATCTTTGTATTGGTCAATACTTTCTCTGCATAGGTCACGGCATCTGCATAGTTTTCTAACTCATAGTGAGACTTCATCAGATTTGATTGTGCAAAAATGACATTCTGTGGGAAGTCGGCTTCTGTTTCTAGGCGTTGTAATACTGGAATGGCATCTGCATAAGCACCTTGGGTTAAGAATACTTGTCCTAATCGTGCTAGAGCTTGCTCTGTAAACTCTGATCGTTCTTTAGCAATTACAAACTGATAATGTGGAATGGTTGTGGGATAGTCCGCTTTCGCGAAAGCGAGTTGCCCCAAATAAAAGTGGGCTTTAAGAGCATGTTGCCCCGTAGGGTAACTTTCTAGGTATTCATCAAATAGTCGTGTTGCTTGTGTCGCATTGTTCTCCAGATATTGCTTTTCTGCCGAAGTATAAGCGGCATCATCTAGCTCTGCGTCTTCTATATCTATAAAATCTAGCGTACTCACCCATTGCCCGTACTCATTTACACGTCCTAAATCTATATAGATCAGTTTTGCTGTAGTCACGGCTTGTAGCGCTTCCGGTGTTCCTGGATAATCAGCAGCTACCTTTTTAAGAATGGCAATCGCTTGATCTGACTGATTATTGTTATCATAAATCAATGCTTTTTTAAGCAAGGCACGAGAGACATAAGAGCTCCCAGGCACGTCACGCACTAACTGGTCATAGGCTGCGATGGCTTGATCATTTTTATTTTGGGAGACATATACATTTCCTAATTCGTATAGGGCATCATCTCTATAGCTTGATTTTGGAAAGCTTTGTGCAAAATTTTTGAGACCATTAATCTTATCTGCATTTCTATTGACAAATCCATAACTCATTGATTTTTGGAAGGTCGCATAATCGCTATCGGTCACATTAATTTCGATCGCCTTATTATAAGCTTCGAGTGCTGGCCAGTATTTACTAGAAATAAAACGACTGTCTCCTAGTCGTAAAAAGGCATCATTAAGACGCACTCTGTCTTCTGTAATTGAAGTGGTAAATTTTTCAAAATACGATGCTGCGTTCTCATAATCTTTATCTGAAAAATACGCATATGCTAGGTTATAATTAAGGTCTGGATATTCTGGCGTTGCAGCAGCATTGCTGTTTTGCAAATATTGTTTATAGCCTATCACAGCTTCTTTATGATTGTTAAGTACATAATCACACTCTGCATTCCAATAGGTAGCTCTTGCAACAAATTGCTCGTCTCTAGGTTCATCTAGCGACTTTTTGAACATTGCTTTTGCATCTAGGTAATTTCCTGCATTGTACAACTCTACACCTCTATAAAAGGCTACTTTTTGATACGCGACTTTACTCTCAAAACTGTTATTCTTCTCTAATAGCACCAATGCTTCCTTGTAGTTTTTTGACGTAATGTAGGAGTCTATAAGTAGTACTTCAAGTTCCGCTTTTGCAGGAGTTTTTGGGTAGGCATCAATATAATTTGCGATCACCTGTGGTACGGTCTGGTAGGCATTACCAATCTCATAACTAATCTTTGCATAGTTAAGACCACTATCTTCTTTGATTTTTGGATCAAAGTCCATTTCTGATGCATTCTTAAATGCATTTAAGGCTTGTTGTTTCTTTTCTGTCTTGAGATAAGATTCTGCAAGGTGATAGTACGCATTTTGCGCTACGCTATTTTTACCGTCTATAATTTTATTAAACTCATTGATGGCGTTTTCATAATCACCCTGTTTGTAATAAGCATATCCTAACTGATAGTAATCGGTATTATTCCACTTTCCTCTTTTTCCTTTGTATTCTTTAAGATATGGTAAGGCTTCTGCATATTTTTCTTGATTAAAATAGCTTTCCCCTATAATCTTATTCAGTTGTGACTTCTCTTTTGGGTTTGCGGTAGGTAATTGAGATTTTCCTTCGGCAATGGCTTGGTCAAATTTTCCTAATTTAAAATTGAGATCGGCTTTAAAATAGGCTAACTCTTCTTTATAGGCTTCTTTATCTTCTACCGCATCAAAAAGCTCATCGGCTTCTTGATAGTCGTCACCCTCATACGCCATGAATCCTAAGTAATATTTGGCTTGTGAGCCATATTTTTGGGAATCACGTACACGGTTTAAAAACTTTTTTGCTTGATCGTATTGTTTGCTTTTGTAATAGGAATATCCATTATTAAAGTCATAGGTTTCTCTAGCACTTCCACTCAGACTTCCTTCATCTACTCTATCATACCATTTACGGGCATAGGCATATTTTCCGTTATCAAAATAGAAAGAGGCCACATCCAAAAATGCTGAATTACGCTTGGTACTGGTTGGATAGTCATTTACAAAACTTTGCATCAGATTATCGGCTCCTTGCTGATTTAAACGTACAGAGGCATTTGCGATATAATACGCACAATCTCCTTTTATTGTGGTGTCATTTGTTTCGTCTTTGACTTCTCCAAATAAAGTTTGTGCCGCAAGATACTGTTGACTATTATACAGCGATAATGCCTTGTTATATTTGACAAGGTCATCTGTATAAATAGCCGTTTGCTGTGCAGAGAGTATACTTGTATATAGTAGAAATGCGGTGAGTACCGTGATAAATTTCTGCATAATGATTGTTTTTGATATGATGTATTGGAATTGGGTCTATTTTGGTATTCAAAGATACTTTTCTTCTATATGCATAACGGGAGAAATAACGTATAATTATGTGGAGTTGTAAAAAGGAAATCAACAATTGTAAAAATGAAGGCGATTATCCTATTTTCGACACTAAAGCAACACATTAAAACTTTATATTTGCGATTATTTTAAAATTAAAAACTTAGTATGAAATACACACTCGCCATTCTCATCTGTCTATTCTTTAGTGGGGTTAATGCTCAGATCACCTTCGAAAAAGGATATTACATCAATAATGAAGATGAAAAAATTGAGGGTTTTATTAAAGATTCTGATTGGAAAAACAACCCGACTAATTTTCAATTTAAAGTTTCTATGACGAGTGACGATGTGAAAGATTTTACGATCAATGAAGTAAAAGAGTTTGCGATCACAAATATTTCTAAATATGAGCGTCATACTGTAAAGATAGACGTAAGTCCAGATGATTTAAACAGCTTAGAATATACTAGAGAACCAAATTTTATAGAAAAAACGTTGTTCTTGAAAGTCATCATAGAGAATGATGTCACGCTATATAGATATACAGATACTAACAAAACAAGTTTTTTCTATAAAGCTGAAAATAATATACACACACTGGTATACAAGCGTTATTTTAATATTAATAAGAAGCTAGACGAGAATAGTTTCTATAAACAACAACTGGTTTCTGGTTTGAGTTGTACAGATAAAAAAATGCCCAAAGCAGAAAACTTACGTTATACAGAAACATCACTTGTAAAGTATTTTAGTGCTTATGGAGTTTGTACAGGTAGTGAGACCAATACAACCCTTGTCAAGAAAGTTGAAAATTCATTTAATGTAAAGTTAATTGCAGGTGTACAGTCTACAAATTTTTCTGTAGATTCAAATACGAGAAGAACGTTTGATTTTGGAAATACTATTGGTTTTGTCTCTGGCGTTGAGCTTGAATATTTATTGCCCTTTAATGCCCAAAAATGGTCGTTGTTTCTTGATGTTAGATATCAAAGTTATGAGGCAGATGGAACATCTGAAGTATTAATACCATTATTAAATGACGTCGCTACGCGATCTAATGAAGCTTCTTACAAGGCTATTGATGTAAGTGTTGGTTTTAGACATTATTTTTTACTTAATACTAATTCTAAGCTTTATTTAGGCCTTAACTATGCTATAGACTTTAGTAATGATACTGAAGTTATTTATGAAGCTGCCGATGATTTTATTGCATCTTCTGCTACAGGAGTTTTAGGGATTGGAGCTGGATATGCATTTGATAGATTAAGTACTGAAATCAGGTACTATACCAATAGAAATAGTCTAGGAAATGCATTTATCTTTCAAAATTCAGAGTATAGTAATATCACATTTAGCCTATCCTATAGACTTATCAGGTTTTAGGAATAGTCTATAGCTAGAAAAACAGTCATCTACTATTTTATAAGAAACGGGTATTCTATTCGTGTTTATTAAGAGTCCGCTTTCTAAGAACATAGTGACGTAGAAGTTTATGCTGAGCTACGTCGAAGTACGAAAGCGTATACCTTCAACACTCCTCATAAAAACTTAATTAAAATACTCTGATCAATAGAAAACGTGTATTTTTATGGACTAGTGATATGAAAATATGTATAGCAGAATACAAAAACTTGCATTACAAAAACCGATCCTATTTTTAATTATAATAGGTGTTCTTGTAAGAGTACTTATTGCCATTTGTTATAGTAATCAAGTCTCTATTTTTAATGATACAGAAAGCTATATACCACTAGCTGAAAGGCTAGCCGAATTCAACTTAAAAGGATATAACGGACTCCGAACACCAGGATATCCATTCCTTTTAACAATCGCAGCAATACAGTTTGATCATGTTGTTTATATCCAAGCACTGTTGGGTATACTCTCTTCCATATTACTTTTTAAAACAAGTTTAAAGCTCATTAATCATATTCCGCTCGCATTAATAAATGGGCTTAGTTTATCCTTTTTCTTTCATGTTTTATTTTATGAAAGAGCCATTCTGACAGAAACTTTAACATTATTTGCGCTAGTGGTTTGCTTATGGTATATCGTTCGTATAGACTTTTTTAAACCAAAACAAAAAGGCGCTATCGCCAACGTACAAAGTCTCATACTAGGCGTCCTAATAGCTGTTGTTTTTCTTATAAGACCCATGTTTATTGTCATCACGCCTTTAGTGATTGTTTGTTTTCTAATAAGCTACAGACATCTAAAGTTTTCAAAGATGCTGATTCAAGTTCTTTTAATAGCTATGCCAGCTATTGTTAGTTACCAAGGATGGAGTATGCTCAATTTTCAGAACACAGGGTATAAATCTGTTACCGTATTTTCAGGAATGAACCTTGCGCAGAGTTGTGTGTATTTTGTAGATAATGCCAGTGACACCGATGCAGAATTACGAGATTTATATGTGCGTAAAAGAGACTCTGTGATCAATGCTAATGGAAATGTACCTATGAGTATATGGCGTGTTTATGAAGAGCTTAAAGCGAAAGAAAACATCACCGTAGCAGAACTCTCACAACGTTTTGACCCCATGAATAAGGAGCTTATTAAAAATAATCCTCTCGCTTATTCAAAACAGGTAGGTATATCTTGGATGCATTTTTGGGACGAATACATACTCTGGAACTATAGTAAATTCAAGCATACTATTCCGAAATGGGTACTATCAGGAACTTGGTTATACGTACAAAGACCTCTCTTATTTATTATAAATAGCGCATTTTTAATAATAAGCCTCCTCATGATAGCGCGTCGTATCCGGAAAAAAGAGCTGCACCTTACTTTTTACTTTTTTTGTATACTCCTTATTTTAGGGTCATCTTTGGGACAAGCGCTTGTGATCTACGGTAATAATGGTCGTTTTTCTTTCCCATTTATACCTTTTATCATTTTAGTGACATCACATTTCTTGTATGAAAAGAACTTTTTAAAAAAGATTAAGCGTGTAATACCAAATAAATTTTAAAATGATGCTTAGATAATTTGAATTATATTTTGCTTAGATGAATAGAGAAATCGAAGCGTAGCAAAAGTTACGGTTTTATTTCGTTGTGAAATAGAAACAAATTATTAGTGTCATTTTAGAATTTATTTTGGTATAGTCATAAGAATTAATCTATTTTTATCGTTAGTTATACTTTTATATGTCAGATCCAGTATTACATCTTAGCAACGCAGCCATCTATCAACGAGAAAACATGATTCTTTCTGATGTACAAATCACTATTAACAAAGGTGATTTTGTGTACCTTATTGGGAAAACGGGAT
>JBLHOX010000095.1:0-9048 GCA_047623725.1 Dokdonia sp.
AGGGGCAATGGTAGTAGTATTATAATACGTGCAATTTGTATATAATTGTGGCCCGTTTTGATTTATCGTTAGTAAATTCAGCGTGGTTCCTCTAATATATTGTTCTGTAAGATCAAGATTAGAATTCGTACTTGAATTTGCAGCATTGCTTTTCTCTATCATATAAATAGAAGAGATTATTCCTGTACGATCATGCCCATTGCAGCAATGTATAAAGTAAATAACGGGCAAAGTAACCTCCGTATTTGGTACTTTAAAAGACTGTTGCGTGTTCACCATTTTATATAATTGCTTAGCATGTGTGAGGTCATAACTCTCTTCTCCAGGTTGTACTTGCCAGAGATACATGTGTGCATAGATGGATCCATCTTTTATGGCTGTAGGTGTCGTCAAAGGATCTAAAGGATATGGCGTTGTAGAATTAGGTAGATTCGTATTTATAATCTCTTTTACATTTTCCCCCGCCTTAATTTGTTGTTGGATGGACTCTTGTATACTCTGACTACCGTATGATCCAACACTAGATGCTATTTCATACGTTTCAGAAGCTTCACTTAATAGAGCGATTTCACATAAAACGTATTGCCCGATATTGGGAAATGGTTTATAACTAGTAACACCTTTTGCTTGGTATTCATATTGCTCCTTCATGTAGTTATGTAATGTCGTAAAATCGATAGGCTTATCATGTCCAGCTAAAGGAGAATTTCCTCTAAATAATAGATTCCCTGTTGAACTTGCATCGAGTAAATATACCATCTGTTCATTCAATGTTTCAGGACCAGCACCTGTATTACCCGTAGGAGGAACTATAGGTAAGGTACTCGTATTTCCAGAGGGAGCAAGCGTTGTTGACCCTTGTTGTTCCCAATAGGTAGTTCCAGATAACTTAAAGGTAATTGTAAAAGAGGCTGTTTTAATTTCTGGTTTTGTTTTATGAGGGACATCATGGTAATATTCTATCGTCACATGAGCCGTAGAATAGGGCTCTGTATTATAGACATAAAAAGAAACAGCCGTTGGTGCAGCCGTAGCTGAACCTCCAGTGGCTTTTACAGTGTTTGTCTGAGTACCATCATTTTTTTTAAGTGAGAAATAACCAGCGGCTTGGTTGGTTACTTTGGCGCTTTTGATTTTTACACCTGGGGCAAGTACATACTCGCGCTGGTAATTTGTTGTTATTGTTGACATGGGGTCATGTTTTTAATAGTTATTAATAAAAATAGTATAGGTATATATAGAAGAGATTGTTATTTGAAGTATCATATTAGTGAGCTGTCATTCAGAAAGCTTTTTATTTATAAACGTCTTTATATTAATCACTTTCTTAATAACACTCTAAATATCGAAATTGATTTTAAAGTTCAGAGAGAAAATAGCATGAGAAGCTTAATCTTTAGAATAAGAACGGAGTTTTACAGTATAGAATTTTCATAACTAATTGAAAATGATATAAAATAATAAACTTTAAAAAGAGGTTGTCTGATAAGTGACTAAAACAAGTCAATTGTCATCCTCACCCTTTCGAAGGGCTATTCCAGGCGGATGTTGTTTTATGTGTAGGTTTCGACTGAAGCAGTCTGAAAACGAGCAGTCATTTCGACAAAGCGTAGCGCCGAGAAATCCCACAAGTAGCTCTCTTACAAGTTTGATTCGATTACATGTGTGATAATTAATGTTATGCGATTTCTCGTTGTTCGTACCTCACGCCGTCGAAATGACTTATTGTTTCGATTTGGGTTTCAGAATTTACATTATTAGGCTTTACCCAAGCAGTAAGAAACTAAAACCAGTTCAGTTTGACAAACGAGTATTTTTAGATAACTTGTTCCAGAATCCCATCATACGCGTTACCCAAGTAGTGAGAAACTGAAACAAGTTCAGTTTGACGAAAATTATACCTTTTTAGACAGCCTCTTTTTTAATTTTCTCTAAGGAATAGTACTATTTAATTACCAATTTCCTAGTTAGTTTCTGTCCCTTATTTTCTAGTGTCAGTAGATAGATGCCTGATGCTAATTGTGGTAAGTTATATTGACTAAAGAATACTCCGGAAGCCATATTACCTTCGTGAAAAGAAGCGACCTTATTTCCTTTGATCGTATACAAGTTAATACTGAAATCACCAGATATTCTTTTTCCAAATTGTAAGTATAGCTGTCCTTGAGATATATTTGGATTTGGGTAGATACTAAAGATTTCAAAATCTTTAGATACATCTTCTGTACTTAACTGTCCGAAATCTGGTACATCTTCTGGTGCTAAATCTGGTTGATCTATTTTTTCTTCTGCTTCCGCATCTGCTTGTATGAGTCTGTTTTCGGTATCGTTGGTAAACCATCCTTCTCCAAAACTCTCACCGGCAGCATCGGTATCAAATATATCTACAAAGTAATAGTCAGATTGTGCACGCTCTTCTGTAATATCCAAGACGTAATACCCATGATCATCTAGGTTTGTATATTTCATGTGCGGATTTGGATTTTGAAAACCATTAACGGTTGCTTCCGCATTAATTCCAGAAGCAATTAGCTGAGATACTTCTGGTGGTAGGTTTTCATCAAAATTTGCAGAAGTAATACTAGGTCCTACAAATTCAACGGCGATAGAGCCTTCTCCTGTTTCTGGATCATAATCTACAGGGGCATCGTCTGGATGATTATCCGTAGGTCTTTTTGAAATATCAAAACTAAAAGTAGTGTGTACATCTCCTGTTAAGAAAACAACATTATCTATTTCATTATCCTTAATATAATCTACGATGATGTCGCGTTCTGCGGGATATCCATCCCAAATATCAAGAAATGTACTTTCCAAAACATCTGGCGATACATTAAGAATGGGACCAACCCAACCTACATTAAATTCTGCAAACATCACCTGATTGGTAATTAGGTTCCACTTTGATGTCGAACTTGAAAGTTCGTTAAGTAACCACTCCTTTTGAGGCGCTCCTAACATCGTTCTGTCCTCATTGTATAAATCTGGATTGGTAGCATCTACAATTTGTTCTTCTCTTCCTTCTAGTCTTGTATCTAGGTTAATGATAGTAGCAAGATCTCCATAGCTTAGGACTCTTGTAATTTTATTGTCTGGATGATTACGTATAGGAAGCCATTCGAAGTATACTTGTTTTGAAATCGATTTTCTATCTTCCCATGCTCCTTCGCTATCATCATGATTTTCTGCACCATCTCTATAACTATCATTGGCAGACTCATGATCGTCCCAAATTGTTATAAATGGATTTTGTTGATGTGCAGCTCTTAAATCGGGGTCTAATCGATATAAAGAATAACGTGCACGGTAGTCTACGAGCTCTATAATTTCATCTATAGGCTCATTAATACGATCGGCTCTACTCTCATCATATCCATAAGTGCCAGGTCCACCTCCATACTCATAGATGTAATCTCCCAAGTGAATGACCGCATCTAAATCTTGTCTTTCGGCTATTTTTTTATACGCATTAAAATATCCTGCCTGGTAATTAGAACAGGACGTAATCGCAAATCGAAGATGTGACATATCTGAAGTACCAGTCGGCGCTGTACGGGTACGACCAATGATAGAACTTTTTGACGTTACGGCATCATAAAAATGGTAGTAGTATGTAGTCTCAGGCTGTAATCCTTCTACATCTATTTTTACCGTGTAGTCAATACTCGCATTGGTTGTAAAAGATCCTTCTTGTATGACGTTTGTAAATGCGATATCTGTAGCCATACGCCATAATACGTCTGTATCTTGATCATCTTCTGGCGTGATACGCGTCCATATAATAACACGATCTGATAGCGGATCTCCTGACGCTACTCCATGATAGAAGGGGGCTAATTCCGGATCAAAAGAAGCAGCTTCGGTGGTGATTTGAGAATTGTTACGTCCATATTGGATGGTTTCTTGCGAGAACAGCCCTATTGAACTTAAGAGTAATACAATAAAAGTGATTTTTTTCATGACTATTTAGTTTTCTATAAAACTATGCATGAATTCGATCTTTTTATTTACCTCTTTATTATCCTTGTATTTAAGAACGTTAACTTGACATTATTAAATACTAGAAAGAAAACATTCATCTAATTTAAAATTAACACTACCGTTTTTGAAATAATATTTAGGTAATATATACTTTGTATAGAAGTTATTTCCCTGTACCCTCAATTTTCTCCAACAATAACGTCGCTTTTGCGATATATCCATAGTCACTAGAGGTGCTTTTTTTAGCAGCTTCTAGACAACGCGTTGCGTAGACTTTTGCTGTTTTTGTATCCTTGAGTTGTAAAGCGAGTTCGCCTCTGTAGTATACATACCAAAAAGCATTTGGGCGCATTTCTATCGCTTTATCAAACCAAGTGACTGCTTTGTCTAATTGTTTATTTTTAAGGTAATAAAACTGAGCTGCATCAAAATACGTAGCAGCTGTAATATCTTCTGTAGCATTGGTGATTTTTGCTTCTATTTCTTCAAAGATGGCTTTGTCAGAATCTACATATACAGGAATATTGATTTTGGTGTTTTCCCAAGCAATAATCAAATCGCCACCATTGGTATTAAAGTTTTCAAAATGAATCGTAAATGTTTCTACCGCATCTTCTAAAGGTATTGAAGGAACTTTAAAACGGACAAAATCTTCGGTTTCGTTATAACCGCCAGCTCCCCAAAGTTTGCTGTTTTTACTTAAGATAATCGTCCATTCTTTTTCAGTAGGGATGCTATATAATCCATACGTTCCGGCAGGAATTGGAGTGCCTGCAAAAGTCACTTCGCGATCTATCGTGATTTTTGTAGATGCATTTGCACCCGTACGCCATAGTTTATTATACGGGATCAACGCTCCAAAAACGGTTCTTCCTTGTGTATTCGGTTGTCCGTATTCTAGAGTGAAATTAGCTAAGCCTACTTGTTGTTGTGTGACGATCTTAGGACTCAGGCTTGGTTTTTTGATTTGAGCATTACTAGTTACAGATAAGAAACATAGCGTGATAAAGGCAATGGCTTTGATGGTATTCATGGGTGTCGTTATTTTATTGGAAATACAAATACTATAGGACTCAGATTATTCTTCGTTAGTATGTACGTCTCCATTTTTGATGGTATGTCGTATACTTTGTGTATTCCTAATATCTTCTAGTGGATTTTTTGATAAAATCACCAAATCTGCTTTGTTGCCTATCGCAATGCCATATCCTTCTTTTTTTAAGAATTGGCTTCCATTGTATCCAGAGGTCTGTAAAGCTTCGAGCGGAGTCAATCCTGCAAGTACCATTTGTTCTAATTCTTTATGTAACGATGATCCGGGATAGGTATAGGAATTAAAAGCACCACAATCTGATCCAGCGAGGAGCTGTACTCCAGCATCGTGTAAAGATTTTGCAAGTTTGATAAAGAATTGTTGTAGTTCTTTTCTATCTTTTTTTGCTTTCGCGGAAGCGTTCAAAGCTCCATTTACACGTCCTTCATAGGTTTTTACAAAGGTATCTTCTAGATGAGATAGATACGCATCTTGAGAATGATCTACTTCGTCCAAATAACTCAATACATCCCCTATATGAAGGGTAGGGGTGACAAATACGTTATTGGTTTTAAGGCGTGCAAAGGTTTGTTGCGCTGTGGTTTCGTCATAGGTTGCAATGAGTTGCTCCATACTTCCCCAGAAACCAAGTGTGCCATCAATAATCTGTTGTGTAATCTCTTTTTCCTTGGAAGAACAACCTTTTAAAACATAGTATAAATGTTCAATATTATCGAGTCCTGCATCAATGGCTTCTTGTAATTCGACCGTAAAAGGCATGTGTCCAGAAGTGATCATATCTCTAGTTTCAGCAGCTTTTATGATATCTAGGTATTGCTTTCGCGAAAGCGTACTATCATACAGTTTTACATAATCCGTGTGTAGTGCTTGCAAAGAGTCTAATGCGGTGGTGATATCTTCTTGCGAACTCACGGGAAGCGAACCTTCCCAACGGGCATTTGGGCCATCCAATTTTGGACCCGAAGTATAGATCGTCGGACCTACACGAGTACCGCTTTGAATTTCTTCATTCCATTGTTGTACTTGTGGCGTCAGATCACCACCTGCATCTCGTACGGTAGTGATCCCATAGTTGATGTATTGTTCTAAAAATTTCTCGTTTTGAGCAATGAGAGCTTCACCTCCACGAAAATGAACGTGATTATCCCAAAAGCCTGGTAGTACGTAATTGCCCTTTACGTTGATATGTGTAAAGCTGTGGATATTCGTTTTCATTTCAGGAGTGCTCTCTACAATGACTCCTTTGTTTATATATAAAGTTTGCTTTGTTATTTCTCCAGATTCGATGTTTATGACTTGTGCATTAGAGATCACGAGGTCAAATTGTTCTTTAAGGATTTCCTTAGACTGATCCTTGCAACTTATTGCTAGAAAAATAAGTATACTGCCAATGATGTAGGGAAGTGATTTCATAGTTGTGTTACCTGTTATTGCTTATAAATGACTCCGTTTTTCATCACAAAGGATACGTTTTTCATCGTTTTGATATCTTTAATAGGATCACCAGGGACGGCAATCAAATCTGCCCAATAACCTTCTTTGATCTTACCTAGTTTTTCTAAGTGAAACACGCTTGCATTTATAGAAGTTGCCGCTCGTAATGTTTGAACTGTAGACATTCCATAAGCGACCATGAGTTCGAGTTCGCGATAGTTTTCTCCATGCGTATACACACCAACATCGCCTCCAAAACCAATAGTGACTCCAGATTGCAATGCGAGTGCAAAGGATGCTTTTTTATTTCGAATACGATCGGGCGCTGGATTTGCTCCATTCCATCCTTTGTATCTAGAGATGGCATCTCCTGCGGCGAGTGTAGGGTAGAAGGCAACTCCTTTTTCTTTCATGAGTTTGAAGGTTTCTAAAGTACCTCCATCGCCGTGTTCTATCGTTTCTACACCAGCGAGAATGGCTCTTTTCATACCTTCAGGAGTACCTGCATGAGCAACAGCATATCTTCCTGCACTTTTTGTAGCTGCGATCATGGCATCTAGTTCTTCTTGTAAAAAGGTTGCTTGTGATGGTTCTCCAGAGCGCCAACGATAGTCAGCATAGATTTTAATAAAGTCGGCGCCATTGCCTATTTGTCTTCGTACGGCTTTGATGACTTCAGTAGTTCCGCTCGCAGATTCAGCGCCTAGAGGAACGGTTACACCTTGATGAAATCCTTTAGGACCATAGGCTCCTGTAGCCACAATAGCAGGTCCCGCAACCAATAATCTAGGACCAGGAATGATTCCTTTATCAATCATTTTCTTTAAATATACATCACTATATCCTGCGCCTTCAGAACCGAGATCTCTCATGGTGGTGATTCCTGCTAGTAAGGAGTTTTCTGCATGTACAACACCTCGGATCGCTCTTTCTGTATGTGATTCTTTAAGCACCTGATCGTTCCAGTTTGTTTCGTTGTAGGGATGTAATAAGAGATGCGAATGTCCTTCTATAAGACCTGGCATAAGGGTCATGCCTTCTAAGTTTATAGACGTATACCGATCCATTTTTTTTGATGGAGTTCCTGCGTAGGTGATCATACTATCAGTAACGACAACGACCCAGTTTTTATGAAGTGTTTCTCCATCAAAAACGGCATCGGGTTTTAAAACGGTTTGCCCGTGTAGGTGTGTGATGCATAAAGTGAGTAGTAAGAATCCTATTTTTTTTATAGTTGGTATTCGTTTCATAGCTGATATTCCTTTCATTTCCGAGAAGGCGGAAATCTCATTATAATTTCTTTAAACTTCATTTAGTAATTACTTCTTTTTCTGTCCCCAGCCACCACCGTCTCTTGATTTTTGATTGGCTTCGCACAGAAGAATAATTTCTTGAATTCGTTTTTGTTGGGTTGCTTCTCGTTTGGCTTGATTGAGCCAGTATAAATAACTTCTGCGATAGCTTGGTGCAAAGTTTTGATAATTTGTAAATGCTGTCGTGTTGGCATCAAATGCTTTTTGCAAATTTTCTGGAATAATGCCGTTATCTGGACCATCAAGTGCTGTCCAGGAGCCATCTTTTTTTGCTTGTTTGATCAAATGTCTGCCACTTTCCTGCATGAGACCTAGTTTTTCAAGGTCTATGATATAGGTTTTGTTAAGTTTACTCCAAACGCTTTTAGGGTTACGAGGACAGAAATATTGTCTACGTTTCCCGTCTCCTAAGCTTTTGACAGTACTGTCTATCCAACCATAACATAGGGCTACTTTTACAGCTTCTTCCCAACGCATAGATGGGGTCTTCATTTCTACTTTATAGAAAATTAAATAAATACCTTTTGTTGTTGCGTGATTGCTGTGTAACCAATCTAGCCACTCGGTATCATTAGGGAAATATAATTCAGGAATCGTATTCATGTAATCTAAAGTATAAAATTCTTTTTCATTCTCTTATTTCATGTGCGTTAATAATGATCAGTTCTTGATCAAAGGCTTCAATTTTATGAGTAAATAATTGATTTGAGATATATCCCAAACAAAAAGCCTTTACGCTATTTGTAGCGTAAAGGCTTTTCTATAATTATGTTGAAGTATGCTTAGTTGATGATACCACCACAGCTGATACGTTTTCCTGCGGCACCACTAGGTTGTGACGTAAGATCATCTGTTCCTTGGTGAACGATGATTGCTTTTCCTACAATATCTTTTTTGTCATCACCACATCCGATACACCATTCGTTTGTTTTGAAAGTGATGGTTCCGTTACCGTTTGCATCTGCTTCAAAGTTTCCGATGTCTCCTTTGTGATATCCAGTAGCATCTCCCCAAGCACCGTGTGGTTGTGCTGTAGGATTCCAATGTCCGCCAGTAGATTTTCCATCGGGAGAAGAACAATCTGCTTTTGCGTGAATATGAATCGCGTGTGTTCCTTCTGAAAGTCCTTGAATGACAGTAGTCATTTTTACTGTTCCTTCTGATTCTTCAAAAACGATACTCCCAGTAGCTTTACTGTCACTCTTTGCATCTAAAGATATTTTAAGTGTTTCCACTTTTATTTCTTTTACATCTTTGATGACTTCC
>JBLHOX010000096.1:0-8985 GCA_047623725.1 Dokdonia sp.
ACAAATAGTTTAAAAACTCCTGATCTGTCGCTTTTAATTGTAGTTTTCTATGATTAGTAACCTCAGCCTTGGTTTCATTAGAAATACCGTTTAGGGCTTGTTCACGAAGCGATTTATCTACAATTTCATTATAGACAAATTCCCCTTTACTTGCTTTAATTATAGATGCGTTAAGTTGTGTAGGCTCAACATCTTTGAGAAGATATCCTTTACAGCCAAAGAAGATCATATTTGAAATGGTTTCTTCATCGTCTTCCATGGTGATAGCAATTACATTGATATCTGGACAATTATCTTTTATCCAAGCCATTGTACTCAATCCATTCATAATAGGCATACGTACATCTAGCAACACGACATCTGGTTGCTCGTGGTCGCTTTTAAGATATTCTATAAACTCTCTGCCGTTTTTGGCAACAAAGACTACATAAGTATCTTCAAATCCAGATACTAATGTCTTTAATGCTTTCGCGAAAAGTATGTGATCATCAACTATAGCTACTTTGAGCGGTCTCATGCAGAGGTGGTTGGTAGGTTAGTATTATTTCTGTTCCTTGTCCTTGTTTACTATGAGCAACGAGTTGAGCTTTAATCATTTTTGCTCTACGTTGCATATTGATAAGTCCAGAACCTAATTTATTATTATGGGTATCATATCCTATGCCATCGTCTTTAATTATAATTTGAAGATGCTCCTCCTTATAGGATATACTAATAGTAAGATGTTCTGCATCTGCATGTTTAATCACATTGCTACAACATTCTTGTACTATTCTAAATATAATAATTTTTTCTTTTTCTTCTACAAAAATAGGTTCTCCATGAACAATAAATGTAGCATTGGTATGCGAAAAACGATTTAGTCGATCTATTTCTACTTGAATAGCTTCTTGTAAGTCTAAATTAGCAAGTACCTCACCATTAACAATTTTAGATAGCTGTCTTACTTCTGTAAGGCTTAAATCTACGGTTTCTAATGCTTCAGTAAAAGCCTCTTTTTTATCTTCTTCAAGTTGAGAAAGCCCTGAACGCAATTGCATTTTGGCTACAGAAAGGAGTTGTCCTACATTATCATGAAGTTCCATCCCAACGTTTTTAAGCGTCGCTTCTTGTATCTCATTTTCGGCTTGAATTAGTGTGCTTTCAAATTCTTTCTGAGCAACTACTTTTTCTATAAGTAACTTATTCTTACGCCGTTGAAATGTATAAAAGAAGAGAATAAAGAGAACTACAAGAACAACGACTACTATGATAAAGTAGACGACAATGAGGACTTCTTGCTTTGAGACTTCTTGAACCAATAACATTTTACAATACCAAATATAAACATTCCGTATAGGAAATAATTAGCGTATGTTATTATTATTCTATAATACTTTGTAAATACAGCTTCTCTAATGCTAATGAATTCACTACTTAAAAAAAGAGGAGTCATTGTCAAAAAGAAAAGAAGTGTGGAAATAGATATAAAAAAAGGAAGTGATTTCCCTATGGACAAAATTTTATTTGAAGTCAATAATTTATAATAATAATACCCTACACTGATTAAATAAATAACTAATCCTAACAACTCTATAAACTTAGAATAACTTCTAATAAATACTCCAGTCCATAACATATATGACATACTGAAAATCAAGAAAAAACATAAGAATAATTTGACTTTTTTAAGTAATTTATTATCAGCAAACTGTTTAAAAAAATATATAGAAAAAAAACTGTAAGCGATCACAGTATAAATATTATATATCCAAAAATTCTTAATTAAGTCTATATTATTAGCAAAAAAACCAGATTCGTCATATTTATGGTTACAAATATATTTTGGATATAAACCAATATTTTCGACTAATACTACAAACCATAAGTATATCGTAAAATATAAAAGACTTTTATCTTTTGATTTTGGGTTTATTATAAAAGTAATTGTGGCAACTACAGCTGCCACAATTTCAAAAACAAATGGTAAGTGATAATTACTAAAGTAATTTTCCATGTATCATTTATTTACTTATTTATGGTTTATATATAAATGGAGGCCATCCACCTCCTGCTTTATTCCAAGGATCTATCTTATAATTATTATCATCTTTTGGGTCTTCTCCCACCGTAGGGGCTAAGAAGAAGGTTGCTTTATCTGATTTTGCACCATCATACGCTCCAAAATACAAACGTACGCCAGGATTTGATATCCCTAAGTCCTTAGACTCACTCTCTACATAATCCAGATACTCTCTTATCTCTGAAATACTCAATGTAAACTCACACGTATCGTGTTCTCCAATATGTGCTCTAATACCCTCTCCCCTTGTGTTGTTCCAATGTGTAAATAACTTTTCTGCATCTTGAGCCGCGATGCATTTTTTTGGCTTTGCCATACTATAAATAGTTTAAGTTAAGCTATGAATGTAGGAAAATATAACAGTCTACGCAAACAGGTTTATATAAAAACAGGTAGAAATACGTATTTATATTACGGTCTTCCTGTATATTTTAGCTATAAAATTCTTACGGAAATAAAATGATTACCTATATTTAAACTATCCAATCATGGGAAGAGCCTCAAATTCAGAAAGATTAACCGCACCAAGACCTATTATTATGCACTCTACAATTACATTTTGCAAACTCAATATCAGGAAATTATATTCTAAAGGAAGACGTCTAGGAATCGCTGGATGGAATAGCAAATCTGATTATGCAGATTATATACATAACCTATGGGATGCTATTTCTTCACATAGCGAACTCAAAGAAGAAGCAAAACGCACAGAAGATATTCTTGGTAAGGGTGATGTTATCCAATTACTAAGTGACACTGTAATGGAACAAAATGGCGTTTTAATCAGTAAGTAAAAAAGAGAAGGTATCACCTTGTTTTTTTTGAGCAAGAATATGCATAGCATCTTCAGAGAGTTGTAATATACGAGGATATCCTCCTGTCGTTTGGCAATCTTTCATTAATATCATCATATGCCCTAAAGGGGTTAGTTGAATAGTACCGGGTATCACAGGACCTGTTACTATAGTAGGTATATTATGAATAATCGTTTCTTCTAGATGTATTGCCATACGATTCCATAGTTTGGAGATTAAAAATGATCTTTCTACCATGTATTTATGAATATCTGGAGGGAGAAGGTCATATTCTGGACCTTTATAGACGTGTATACTATCTTTATTTACATAAGAAGTTACACCAGTCTTTTCTCTTATTTTAATACGAGCTCCTTTTGCTGTACCGTATAGAGAAATTCCTATAGGAATTTCTCTGGGCTCATGAATATATCCCATTTTAGTTATAGGAGCATACAAACTCTTACTTCCTAAAACAACTGAAGATTGTATCCCTCCTGCAATTGCAAAATAACCACGACATCCTTCTGTAATTTTAATAAGCTTTAAAACCTGTCCTTTGCGTGCTAAGTAGACCGTATTATTCCGAATTGTTTTTTTATCAAGAGTCGCTACTGTCGTTCCGCCAGTAATTACAAAATGTCTATCACACTGAAACTGAATCGTAGGCCCTAACAAGGTATACTCAAGTACGGCTTCATTTTCAGCATTATTAACAAGCGTATTTGCAAGTAGCATTGCTTTTCTATCCATAGCACCGCTTTCTGGAACTCCTATAGATGCATATCCAAAACGTCCTTTGTCTTGAATCGTGGTATAGAACCCTTTGCGTTGTATGATGATACTATCCTTCATAGACTTCGGTTACTGGTTGTAAGTTTCCCGCGAGTGCTTCTTTTTGTAAACGTTCATGCTCTTGAGCATCTATTGCATAAAATTTAATATAGTCACCTGCGATGTATGGAGTAGGTCTATCTCTTGTCACATCAAATAGTGTGATGGGCGTATGCCCTATCGTGTACCAACCACCCGGACTCTCTTGAGGATAGATACCGGTTTGCTTTCCTCCTATCGCTACGCTTCCTTGTCGCACTCTTTGTGAAGGTATTGCTTTACGCTCTATATGTAAACGTTCATCCAAACCATCCAAATACGGAAAACCTGGTAAAAAACCCATAAAATATACGGTATATAAAGGTGCTGTGTGCATGGTAATCAATTGATCTATGGTCATTGATTTCAACTGTAGATAGGTTTCAATATCTTCCCCTAAAGAAGGATCGTAACACACTGGGATACGATGAATTTTTGGTTTTTGAGAATCTTGCGGTTGTGTGGTATTAATAATTTCGCGAAAGCGGTCTTTTAATATACTATCAGAGACAAACCCAGTTGTTATATTTTTAATAAGGATCTCTGTATAGGTATGAATAACCTCTACCTCAAACGTCTTTGCAAGATTTTCTTTAACTCCAAGAAGAAATTGCAATAATTCTCGTGATGGCGTATACCTCCATTGGATCCCCCAAGAATAGGCTCCCATCTTAAAGATATGAAAATCTGGATAGTCCATTACTGTATGTGTATCTGGTGCATTTTTAATCCTTGATGAATTTCTTTTAAAATTTGAAATGCGGCAGGTGTATCTCCGTGTACGCACAAAGTATCTATTTGAAACGGTACTTTCTCACCTGTTATGGTCGTAAGCTGTTGCTCTTTAATCATAGGAATAATATGATCAAGCACTTCCAATCCATGATGTATTACGGCATTGGGTAGCGTTCTACTCACCAATGTATAATCGTTGTTATAACGACGATCTGCAAAACCCTCTACTTTGGTTTTTAGTCGCTTTTTTGCTTCTTTTTGAATTACAGATTGATACGGTACATATAACACCAATTGATCATCTATTTCCTGAACAACATCTATAATAAGACGAGCTATCGTAACGTCTACAGCGGCAAGATTATACAAAGCGCCGTGTACTTTTACATGGTGTAATTTTTGGTGTTGCCTTTCGGCGAAATTTTTCACAGTTACAATCTGCTCTTTAAGACTGTCTCTAAGTGCCGTAACTGATATATCTACGATTATTCTTCCAAAATTTTCTTTATCAGGATACCCTGGATGTGCTCCTATCTTTACGTTATGTGCTATAGCAAGTTGGATTGTTTCTTGAATTGTAGCATCATCACCTGCATGACCGCCACAAGCAATATTACACGAACTTAAAAGTGGTGCTAATTGCGCTTCATTACCTACACCTTCACCTACATCGCTATTTAGATCTATATGATACATCATCCTAAAATACCAAATACTTTAAGGATAGAATATATTCCTAACCCTAAAACAATAAACCAAATAACAATACTCACCACATTCTGCCACCTATTGTTGGTATAGGCTCCCAAGAGTTGTTTTTTATTAGCCATCCAAATCAAAAATCCAGCAATAATAGGCAGTAACATTCCATTAGCCACCTGAGCAAATCGTATAATATCTATGGGACTATAATTTAATGAAGAAAGGAAAATTCCTAAAAACAGAATACCTCCCCATACGAGTCTAAACTTCGTTGATTTTATATTTTTCTCCCATCCCAAGCATCCCTGTACTACATACGCTGCTGCAAGAGGAGCTGTAATTGCTGATGTTAATCCTGCTGCTGCAAGACCTATACCCACAAAATAACGTGCATATTCCCCAAACAGCGGTTCTAAACTCTTGGCTAGATCGGCGGCATTTGAGATATCATTTCCTTGTATTGCTGCGGCACAAATAATAATAGCCATAGAAACAAGTCCGCCTAAAATGACAGCAATCACTGTATCTTTTCTAGCAATAGGAAGATCATCTGTTCCTTTCCATTTTTCGGTTACTAAAGAAGCATGTAAAAACAAATTATAAGGCACTACCGTTGTTCCCACCAATGCTATAATGGTAAGAATACTGTCTTCTGGAAACGAAGGAATAAAGCTACCTTTCAATACCGCTAGGATATCGGGTTTTGTCACAATAGCAGTAATGATAAAGGCAACACTCATAAATAGCACGAGACCTACAAGAATACGTTCTAGTATTTTGTAATTCCCTATAAAAAGAATCAGAGCAGCAAGTATTCCTATGCCGATACTCCATCCATTAAGCGTTAAGGAACCTACCTCAAAAACACCTGAAGCGCCTAGGGCTTTTATTCCTAATACACCGCCACTTATATTCCCTGCTTCATACGCAGCATTTCCTAACACAATGGCACTTAGTATTAAAAGAATGGCAAATACGCGTATGGTTGGATTCTGGATTTGAGATCGGATGACCTCAGATAGTCCTTTATGGGTTACCAATCCTATACGTGCAGCCATTTCTTGCAAGACAATAGTAGCAATAATAGAGAGTACCATTGCCCATAGTAATGTAAATCCAAAAGAGGCGCCTGTAATGGTACAAACAGTTACAGTACCCGGTCCAATAAATGCCGCTGCAATGAGTATACCAGGGCCTGATATTGAATATTTTTTTTTCATGGATCGTACTTTGTGTTAAGAATGTCTAATGTATAAAAAATAACACAGCTAGGTTTTGATCAAAAAGGAATATTCAGAATTACTACATATACTTTATTCTGTCATCATCTTTCTTTTGACAAAATCTTTTTTCATCACAGAAATAGTTTTTTGAGTTAGGAATTTTATAAGAAATTTTTTAAATCTCTTTATAAAAATACGTTTCGTTTTACTTATTAATTTTCCTTTTATTTTTTTAAAAAAAGAAGTGTATTCTTTTTTTGATTCTTGTTCGAGATATCCCTTTACTTCATAATCTAATATTATTCGTATTCTATTTTTAAGAGATGCTTCTATGCTTTCAAAATACCCCTCTCTAATCTGCGGGAAGTCCTCTATTTCGTACTCAAACGGATTTGTTTTCTTATCTTTTTTGGCCTGTATAAATAGAATATCTGGAATAATAGGAAAATAGGAATGCTCTACCCCTTGATCATCTTTACTTTCTTTCATAAAGATTTCTTTTGCTTCTTCTGTCAGGTCTTTAAAAAGTGGATGAGGGTTTGCTTCATTGTACTCTAGTGAGAAGAAAGCTCTTAAAAAGTTTCTAGCATTATCTCTTCCTAAGAAAAAATCATGTTTTCTAAATTCTATATCTAAAAAACCTCCAAAACCTCCTAAAGCGCTACACGCCAATGGTGGATGATCTGCTAGTTGACCAAAGGTTTTCCATTTTACAGGAAATACCAACAACCTAAAATAATCTTTGTAAAAAGCGCCTGATCGTTTTACTCTCACTTGTTGCTGGAACAATGAATATCCTTTTGATAATACCTTCCAGATGTTCTTTTGAAAAAAAGAAGTCTCTCCTTCGATCTCTTCTGCTACATCCTGATTATAAAAATTAGGAAACGGATCTATCATAATTGTACCAAACATAGGAGCATTTTTATCATAGTTTGGATGCATTTTTTCTAATACATTAACGACCTCTGTATAAGGTTCGTTATTAATCGTACCTCCATCTACATTGGTAAAATCAAAATCTTCTGTATCCAAATATATTTTTATAGCAGCAGGATCATCTATACCTAGGCTTCTTAGTATGGAGTTTTTAATATATGCTGTCGTTAGTTTTCCTTCAAATTGTCTCATTTCAAGACCTATTGGAAAAGCACCTGTACCTTTTGTACAAAGTTTCATTAACTCATTTGCTTCTGTATCATAAGGGTCAAAATTTAAGTAGATATCTTTATCTGTCGCTTCATCAAATTTCAGTTTAAAATGAGCAATGACCATGTGCTCATGCATACGATGTCCTGGAGAAAATGGAAAACTAGCCGATGTGAAATTTTGAAATTTAATTTCAAAAGGAATACCACGTATACTACAAAGTGTGACCAATATCCGAAGGTCGTCAGAGATATATTTAGGTCGTTTTCTTTTCTTTTCTATGGGAGGTACTTGATTAAAAACCCGATCAGCAATATTGTCTATGGCTTGAGAATTCAGTAAAGATGGAATTCCATTTTTGCTTTGCTTGATATCATTTGTAGTCAGCATTTTTTGGAAAGTAGCCATCTTATTTTGAATCGCAGGATCTACATCGTCGTCCAGTAATACCCAACTATCATATAAGATATTTCCTGTCTTGACATTAGAGGGTTTCCGTACAGGTTCTATTTTTGAAAATGTAGCTATGGCGGTAATCATTCCAACCATACCTCCTGCCGATGCACCTCCAAAAGCATCTATACATACATCGTGCATAGGAATGGCAGGGTCATACTCAGAACTTTCTTTTCCAACGGTACGATTTGCTTCTTTTTTATCTTCCCAAAGTTCGAGCACTTCGATGAGATAATCCATAAATCCTGCGGTATAGGCACCTGCAGAAACAGCTCCTGCCATGGTAATTCCTAAATGAAATGTTTTTGTAGTATCAGACATATCCTTTGGTTTTATATAAAATTAAGTATTAGAAAAGTACCTATTTTATGAGAGATATACATACCCTATATTGGGGATTTAAAGAAGGGTATTATGTTAGTATCTTCTCTTTTGATCGTTGTACTCCTTTTACAGATTCTGTATACGCTTTCGCGAAAGCGTATAAAACCGTATCACTATTTTTAAACACCATTTGAAAAATTAGTTACTGTACGTCTTCTAAGACTTCTTTGGCTTGCATGGTTTTCCAAAAATGACTCTCTGGCCATCTTTTTTCTAAGTTATAAAAATAGCTGCGTGATGTGAGGTAATACTCATATTGAGCTTTTACCTCCTTTTCATATTGATCTAAAGCCTCTTTTGAGCCTTGTAAATAGTAAGCAATAATTTCGGCGGCTCTTGCCCCTTGAGTCGTTGCTTTTGTGATCCCTTGTGATGTAATAGGGTCGTAGGTAGCTGCAGTGTCACCTATGGCTAACCAGTCTTCACCTACCATCGTATTTAAGCAAAAGGAAGCGGCATTGAATCCGCGTACTTTATTTTCGACAGGCTCCATTTGAGAAAGTAAATCCCGTGTATTAGGAGCTTCTGCAAGTGCATGAATCCAGTTTTGAAGATCGTGTAATCCTAACTCTTTGACAACAGCTGCCGTCGTGTAAAGGGTCACTAG
>JBLHOX010000097.1:0-8924 GCA_047623725.1 Dokdonia sp.
ATTTATATGAACAGCGATTGGAACTCATGAAAAATGATATTAAAATACTATCAGGTCTTTCTGCAAAAATTGAAACGCAAATGACTGATGTGTATGTTCTTCAAAAAATTCCAAATACAAAAAAAAAAATTCCTATTTCTAACCTGCAACCTAATCCAGATAGAACTTTACGTTATGGAGAAGGCATTACCCTTCAAGGAGAACCTATGGAACGTTTATGCGCCTATTATGAAGAAGTTATCCAATTTCCAGTAGTGGATGAGACTGGATATGATAAGATCTATGACATCGCTGTAAAATGGTATGAAGAAAATCCAAAACAAGGTCTAGACGAATTGACCAAATATGGGTTGCAATTAAAAAAAGCAAAACGGCCTATTGATTTCTTAATACTATCAGATTAAGGAATAACAGCACTACCTCAATACGCAACATCTTCTTATATAAAAAATGAGAGAAAACAAATAAGTGGCATTACCTTTGATATATACTTACAAAACTATAACTCAAAAATGATGATACGCAAAATTTTACCACTACTCCTTTTTACATTTCTTTTATTCTCCTGTGTTGAAGATGACGACAATGTAGACATCGATACTATCGGACAAACTTTTGAAATAAGCAATGTAGACTTTGTAACCTCAGATGGATTTCAAGCCTTCGTTAATGTTGTTGTACCTAATAATGTTGTTGTGTTTGAATCTGATGTTCCATTGGTCTTTGTTTTAGATCCAGCTGCTTCTGCTGCAAATGGAGTCGATGTATTTGAACCACTTCCAAGAACTTTCTTTTTTAATAACGGCGGATTTGCACAATATAGATTCAACTTTATTTTTGATGATGCAACAGGAATCTTTGATTTAGACCTTGTTTTAGAAAGTGATGACTTTGATGCTTTAGGAAGTGACTTTACGCAAAACCAAATATTCAGAATCGTAATTGTACCTTCTGAATTTGCAGCAACACATGACACTGATAATTTAAATACGGTATTGTCTGATTTAAACTTAGATTAAGTACATACCCTATTTCTTAAGAATACAAACCGCTTTGAAAATATTCAAAGCGGTTTTTTTGTGCTTCATACCAATTTAATCAAGTTTTGAAGTAAAATACCATCAAAAAAGAACCTTTTAAAACCTTCATTTTTTACAATTTCTACAGGTAAAAAATAATTCAAAAAAGATGAAACTCCCATTTTTAGGGGTTTTAAAGACAAAAGTCCCCTAGAGATTTCAAAAAGGTCTAAAATACCCTCTACAATTCTTTCATATTCAAACTTAATTGATAAAATATAATTACATATATATACTTTATTGTAGAATACATATTAAATATTAAAACTGATATGATTTTTTTACTTACAAATTAGTATGCAAATGTATTAAATCATTTAAAAATATTTTGCAAGCTCGAGCAAACGCCACTTCTTTGCTATATCAATCACAAACAACTATTAAAAACCTTTAAAATTATCTATTATGAAAACGCAAGAAACGACATCTACAAAACAAGTAAAAACAAACAAAGTATTAGGAATCTACACGGTACTTATGGTATCACTATCTGTAAGCTACACCATCACAACTTGGTTACAATATGTAGGGTAACAAAAAAACAAACATCAAAAAAAATATTTATTAACCACTAAAACTCACACACTCATGGTACAAATTATAATTGCTGCTTTAGAAGTTATCTTCGGATAAAAACATGACCAATTCCGTCTATGATGTATTCATATCTAAGACGTTTTTCAATCAATCAATCAATCAATCAATCAATCAATCAATCAATCAATCAATCAATCAATCAATCAATCAATCAATCAATCAATCAATCAACTCTATGGAGTACGCTTTCGGCATAGCCGAAGTTTATACTGAGCACAGTCGAAGTGCGGAAGCGTACCATTGCATAGAACATCGTACACTAAATTTTATTTTATATCAAAATAGCGACAAGGAACGCCTAATAAAGTACATCCTATTTTGAATACCTCATTGACTCGTATATTGCGTTTTCGATACAAGTCAATTACAAACCTCCTTGCTCTTGATCAGAAAATAGGAGGTTTTTCTATAAGAAGTAGTATTTTTGACACCTTGGCATCAAAATTGAAAACTTGATAAAAAAGTCAATCATTATGAAGTACGTATACGCAACATTATTTGTATTGCTATGTTTTAATAGCTGTTCATCTGTAAAGAAATCTTCCTCTTCTATTCTAAGTGGAAACTACGATGAAGCTATATATACCTCTGTACAAAAACTGCGCAAGAACCCTACAAAAAAAAATAAAGAGTCTCACACCCTCCTTTTGGAAGAAGCTTTTACAAAAGCAGTACAAAGAGATACAGAGCGTATTACCTACTTACAAAAAGCAGGAAACTCAAATACGATAGAAGAGATTTATCAATTATACAAGTCATTGCATAAAAGGCAAGAAAGTATCAAACCTTTGTTACCTCTTAGATTGCAAGAACAAGCAAGAGATGCTGTTTTTGAAATTAAAAACTATGATAATGAACTTATCACATCAAAGAGAGAACTCACAAATCTACTATATAGCCAAGTAGTTAAAAACCTTGCTACTGCTAATTCAAAAGTAGATTATAGAAGAGTATATAGTGATCTGGAGTACTTAGATGACTTAACACCTAATCATAAAAATGTTGCTCAACTTCTAGATGAAGCTCATAACAAAGGGACAGATTATATAGAAGTCGCGCTTTATAATGATTCTGATATTTTATTACCAAGACGCTTACAAGACGATCTTTTAGACTTTTCTACCTATGACCTAAATGATTTTTGGAAAGTATATCACAGTACACCACAACAAGGTATTACCTACGATTATGTGATGGATGTGTCTTTGCGACAAATCAATATCTCACCAGAACGCTTTAGAGAAAAAGAGGTCCAAAAAGAAAAGAGTATCAAAGACGGAACAGAATTTCTCCTAGATGATGATGGTAACTTTGTAAAAGATGAAGATGGAGAAAAGATTGAAGTAGATAAACTCATCACTGTGCGCTGTACTTATTATGAAGTATTACAAACCAAAGCTGTAAATATTATAGGTCAAGTACGCTACACTTCACAAAACACAGGACAAGTCATCGAGTCATTTCCACTGGCTAGTGAATATATTTTTGAGCACTACTTTGCCACTTTTGATGGAGATAAAAGAGCGCTAGAGGACGATTTATTAAGATATACGCGTAACAGAGAAGTGCGATTCCCTTCTAATGAGCAAATGGTGTACGATGTAGGAGAAGACCTTAAACAACGATTAAAGTCTATTATTGTCAATTCTAATCTTTAAGAAGAATATAAAATACAGAAAGGCTACTTTATTAAAGTAGCCTTTCTTATATAATACAATGTCTGTTCGAGCGCAGTCGAGAACTATGATACGTTGGTTCTCTATAAAAGCAACTACAAATACTGATGTAGCACAGGAACATTAACGCCTCCATGACTATCTGAGTACACAGCTGTCCCGTTTTTTATAACAATCATTTGCGGACTCTGATGAATCACCTGAAAACGCGCTGCTATTTCATTAGACACATCACGATATGCTTTTAAATCAAGATAGTAAATATCCATTTGTGTAGCTTCTATATCATACGTAGATTCAATCTGTCTTAATACCATTCGGCTGATTCCACAAGTGGTAGAATGCTTATAGATCGCAACAGGTTTTGCTTTAGAATCATTTTCGATTTTATCTAATTGGCTGACCTCTGTAAGTTGTTGCCAAGGAATTTCTGGTTTTGGTTCTTTAGGCTCTTTAGACCCAAATAATCCGTTAAATACACCCATATTTACATTTTTATACAAAAATAGTCGTTTGTAGTTTAGTATGCTTTCGCGAAAGCAAAAAAAATACTTCCAAATAGATAATCTCATCCTGATATTATAAAACACATTTCCCTAAACACGTCAAAAAGTCACTAAAAATAAGGCTTAACACGTCATTTTGTCTTGTAAACTATCTTGGAATAACTATTGACTATTACCTATCAAAAAACAACTATAAAAATTTAGGAGCTATGAACTTCAATAATTTCACTATAAAATCACAAGAAGTCATCCAGACAGCACAACAAATTGTGCAAGAGCTGGGACATCAACAAATTGAAAACGAACACCTATTTAAAGCCATCCTAGAGGTAGATGAAAATGTAACTCCTTTTTTATTACAAAAACTGGATGTAAACATTCCATTGCTTAAGCAGATCTTGGAGAGTACACTTGCTAGCTTCCCTAAAGTATCTGGAGGCGATATCGTGCTTTCGCGAGAAGCAAACAAAGCTATAAATGATACGACCATCATCGCAAAAAAGATGAATGATGAATATGTATCTATAGAGCATATCATCCTTGCTATTTTTAAAACAAAAAGTAAGATTGCACAAATTCTAAAAGATCAAGGAGTTACTGAAAAAGCATTACAAGCTGCCATTGAAGAGCTTCGTAAAGGAGATCGTGTGACTTCTCAAAATGCAGAAGAGACCTATAATGCGCTTAATAAATATGCAAAAAACTTAAATCAGCTTGCCAAAGATGGCAAACTAGATCCCGTTATAGGAAGAGATGAAGAGATACGTCGTATCCTTCAAATCTTATCCAGACGTACCAAAAACAATCCTATTCTTGTAGGAGAACCAGGTACTGGAAAAACAGCCATTGCCGAAGGACTTGCACACCGTATTATAGATGGAGATATTCCAGAAAACTTATTAAACAAGCAAATATTTGCCTTAGATATGGGTGCGCTTATTGCTGGAGCAAAATTTAAAGGAGAATTTGAAGAGCGTCTCAAAGCTGTGATCAAAGAAGTAACAACCAGTGATGGAGACATTGTACTCTTTATTGATGAAATTCACACCCTTGTAGGCGCTGGAGGTGGTCAAGGCGCTATGGATGCAGCAAATATCTTAAAGCCTGCACTTGCCCGTGGAGAATTACGTGCTATAGGTGCAACCACCCTTGATGAATATCAAAAATACTTTGAAAAAGACAAAGCGCTAGAGCGCCGTTTCCAGAAAGTAATGGTCGATGAGCCCGATACAGAAAGTGCCATCTCCATCTTACGAGGAATCAAAGATAAGTATGAAACGCATCATAAAGTACGTATTAAAGATGATGCTATTATCGCTGCAGTAGAATTATCACAGCGCTATATTACAAGTCGTTTTCTTCCAGACAAAGCCATTGACCTAATGGATGAAGCTGCTGCAAAATTACGTATGGAGATTAATTCTAAACCTGAAGAGTTAGACGTCTTAGACCGTAAAGTAATGCAGCTGGAAATTGAAATAGAAGCCATTAAACGAGAAAAAGATGAAACCAAACTTAAAAGTTTGCATCTGGAATTGGCAGAAATTAAAGAATCACGTAATGAGTTAAATGCCAAATGGCTTTCTGAAAAAGAAGCCGTAGAGCGTGTACAAAGCACAAAGCAAGAAATTGAAAACTTTAAACTAGAAGCAGAGAGAGCAGAGAGAGATGGAGACTATGGCTTGGTAGCCGAGTTACGCTATGGTAAGATCAAAGATGCTCAGGAACGCTTAGAAATATTGCAAAAAGAGCTTATGGCTCAAGAAGGAACTGCACTTATTAAAGAAGAGGTAACGAGTGAAGATATTGCAGAAGTAGTGGCAAAATGGACAGGAATTCCTGTGACAAAAATGCTGCAAAGTGACCGTGAAAAATTACTTCATTTAGAACAAGAATTGCACAAACGTGTCGTAGGTCAAGAAGAAGCAATCATCGCTGTAAGTGATGCTGTAAGACGTAGTCGTGCAGGATTACAAGACCAACGTAAACCTATTGGTTCCTTTTTATTCTTAGGAACGACAGGCGTAGGAAAAACAGAACTTGCAAAAGCACTTGCCGATTATCTTTTTGATGATGAAAATGCAATGACACGTATCGATATGAGTGAGTATCAAGAAAGTCATAGTGTAAGCAGACTTATAGGAGCACCTCCAGGATACGTAGGCTATGATGAAGGAGGGCAACTTACAGAAGCTGTCCGTCGTAAACCTTATTCGGTTGTATTACTAGATGAAATTGAAAAAGCGCATCCAGATACATTTAATATCCTTTTACAATTACTAGACGAAGGAAGACTTACCGATAATAAAGGACGTACCGCAGATTTTAGAAATGTCATTGTCATTATGACTTCAAATATGGGAAGTGATATTATCAAAGATCGCTTTGAAGCCATTCCAGATATGGAAAGCGCTATAGAAGCCGCTCGGGTTGATGTACTTGGATTATTAAAGCAAACTATACGTCCAGAGTTTTTAAATCGTATAGATGATATTATAATGTTTACCCCGCTTACGCGAAAAAACATACGGGATATTGTTAAGCTACAATTAAAAGGTATCAAAAAGATGCTCGATCAACAAGGAATTACACTTGACTCCACACGTCAAGCTATTGACTTCCTAGCAGAAAAAGGATTTCAGCCGGAATATGGAGCCAGACCCGTAAAAAGAACGATACAACGAGAAGTACTCAATAAATTATCAAAAGAAATACTAAGCGGAAATATAACCACAAATAGTAGTATTCTTCTGGACGCATTTGATGGGGTTCTGGTCTTTAGAAATCAAGATGATTTAACTGGTGAAGAAGAGTAATTGATATTTTATACCACTTAGAATGTAAAATCAGATAAAAGAATTTGAATTATGGTGTGTTCAGAGGAAATAGAAAATCAAATCATAGCTACGGTTTTATTTTATATTGAAATTTGAATGCAACAGAAACAGATTATTCATCTTATTTTACATTTTAAACGGTATTACTTAACGCTAAGAAATAAAAAGCATCCGTAATGGATGCTTTTTTTATTTATTTAAGTAGTTTTGACTTCTTACCTGATAAAGAATATATGTTTAAAAAAATTGACAAAGTACTAGCCGCTTTTGGAAACAAAAAAAGGGACGAATCTCTTGATACAGCCTTTTTTGCAGGAGACATCGCTACAAACATAGAAGGAACTAAAATTGCAGCATCTCAATATGGACAAGTTTTTGTAGGAGTACAAGAGCTTCAAGGGTATAAATTCTTAGAAGTAATTATTTTAAGCAGAACAAATATTAAGACCAAGAGAGGGGCTACATTGATACTTTCTAATACGAATGATTCTTTTACCTTAATATCGGATACCCAAGAAATCGAATCTGATTTTTTTAAGGCCGTTAATTGCTATGTGACCCAAATCAGTTTTAATATCACTCCAAAAGAAATTGCTAGAATTAAGAAAAAAGATTTTGAAGAGATACACTTAGAATATAAAAAGAAAGTGCTTTCCTTTAAAAAGTAAATGAAGTAAAATGCTTTACATTCAGTTTGATATCAAAGACCAAGAAAAGTATACCGTATTCAGAAAGATATACGATGTACTCTATGAAATCAAACCTAAAGAAGAGAGTAGACCTCTAGAATTTTGGAAAGAAACTATCCCTGAATATGTAAAAACATTCTTACAAGGTTTTTATAACCTAGAGAATGCACTTTCTAATCTGGTTAGAGATAGTTTTAAAGCCACGGTTAATTATTTAGAGTTTGGATTGGAGGCAGATTTCACAGGGTTAACCATGGTAGATGCTACAACAGCTAGGATCGATTTCGAAGCATTAGGGTATCCGTATGGAGGTATGGATAGACTTTTGATCTTCTTAAAAGCATTTAATTGTATTCCTAATGAAGTTTTTAATGGCTTCTCTGTGTGTCAACTTTCTTGGGATACTTTATATGATTATAGCGCTACAGAGTTACCCGAAAAAACAGCTACGTATTTAAAAAGGTAATCCTTCTTAAAAAGGATCATTAATCACTTTTATTTATGTAGTATTGCGAACATTACTAAATCCCACTATTTATGAGCACTGCTGTTACTGTCTTATCATATAATGTCTCTTTTGAGGCTATGACCAATAAGTCAAACCCTAAATTTTCTGCAGCTCGTTTAGGAAAAAAATGTGTTCCAACGAAGCATAATCCTAGATTGACAATTTGCGCAGAATATATGGCACGTACGATAGATACTGCTGCTACAAGGGCACCTGGATCATCATTAGATTTTGTAGCTATACAGGAAGCGAGTAGATGGGATGAATTACAAAAAGCGGCCGTAAAATCATTAGCAAATATGGGATCCTTTGGCAGTATACAAGGATATACAGAGATCGTCACTTTTTATGATACTAGTAAATACAGACTCGATAAGAAACATTTAGGTGGGTATAATAAAGAACGTCCATTTCAAATACTAGTATTTAAAAACGTAGCTGATTCTTCTGGTACTATATTTATAAATACGCATAATCCACACCCGAGAGAGATGCCACAAAACCGCTTTAACTTTAGCGACATGGATATACATTTAAGCAAAGCAATCACATCTATGAACTTATCTGATACAGAAAAGACATACAGAATCATCATTGCTGGAGATTTTAATGAAACAGGATGGTATGAAATCTCACAAAATATACAAAGGTCATGGACTCCTTTTTCTAATGCCGGAATTACAACTACAGTTTCTATAGGAGATCCTGTACATAGTTGTTGCCAAGGAGATGGTGAGTGGAAAGATCACAAAACTGGAGCTTTAGCCATAGGTGGTAGAGGAGGTGATTATATTTTTGATAGTAAGGCAACTGCAAACATAAAAATCCCTACTGGATATAAACCTTTAAAGTTACAAAGTGATCATTTACCTGTCGTTGCCGTACTATAAATAATATAGAAAAGGTAATGAACTACCCCGAGGCAGAGCCATCGAGGTATCAAGCAGAAAAAACTTATTTTTAGTTTTATGAAAACTATCCGTTTTCAAACTTTCCTCTTTGACCCCGAGGTAGAACCTCGAGGAATTCTAT
>JBLHOX010000098.1:0-8849 GCA_047623725.1 Dokdonia sp.
CCTGTAATCGTAGATCGTACTTGTGTAGTCGCAGCAGCACCAAGACCACTGGTTGTACCTGTTTTTATAATGTCGTAGTTCTGTAAAGCACTCGTTAAATTAACTTGTTCCTGCTTTACACGTTGAACTGCCTGATTATATGCATTCTGAATTCCATCAAAATCATTTGCAGAAACCACTCCTTTATCAAACAATGACTTCTGACGATTGTAAATACTTTTTTGATTTTCAAAAGCAAGTTTTGCAGTTTGTACTCCTGTACGAGCACTAGCGATATTGTTTTTTGCATTTGTTAGTGAAGAAGCATTCGGAACTACTTTAATTTTTGCAATCAAATCTCCTGCTTTAATCTGATCACCTGCCTCTACATAAATCTCATCTATAATTCCAGAAATATTAGGCTTAATAAGCACTTCTTCCTTTGGAACAATACTTCCTGTCGCTACGGTTTTCTTTACAATAGTTTTTGTACTTGCTTGCTCCGTTTTATAGACGATAGGATCTTGTTTATCCTTAAGATAAATATATCTTATTCCTAATATAAAGAGCACTACAATAACAAGAAGTGTAATTATGGTTCCTGTTCTTTTCATCGTTTTATGGGTTACTTTAGTGTTTAATTTTTATTTATTCTATACGAAGGGCATCAATAGGTTTCATTCTAGTTGCCCTAGCTGCTGGTATAAGTCCTGCTAATAAACCTGCGATCACAAGGATAATAAGAGCTGCAAAAATAAGGCTAATATCCACAGAAGGATTTGCAAAGTTATCAACTCCTCCACTAGGGCCTAAAAAATAATTTGTTAACCATATCAATCCTGAGGCTACAGCAACGCCAAACATCCCAGCGAGTAATGTTAGTAACATTGACTCTTGCAATATTTGTGATTTTATAGCGATAGGTGTAGCTCCAAGTGCTCTACGCACCCCAATCTCTTTAGTTCGCTCTTTTACAACAATCAACATAATGTTACTTATTCCTATAATACCCGAAATAAGAATTAAAAAACCTACGACATAACTCACTAATTTCACCACATCAAAAAGGCTTGTTTGTCGTGCAAAATCTTTGGCCCTGTCAAAATGCCCAATAGCTCTTTTATCGTTAGGGTCTATGATATGTTGCTTCTGCATAGTTGCAAAAATCTCTGGTTTCATATCCGTTATATTATAGTTGTCTTGAGCGGTTAAGACAAACCAGGACACATTGTCTCCTTGATTAAATGCTTGTGAAAATGTGGTAAATGGTATATATATCGTATTGGAAGCTTCTTCTTGATCACCATTACTGTTTACCATATCAAAAATCCCCATAACTAAAAAGTTAACACCATTGACCTGAATATAAGAACCTATGGGCTCCTCTCCTTTATCATATAAAGACTTTACAACATCTTTACCGATGACACACGTTTTACGTTTTTCTTCAATATCTGAATAGCTTATAAATCGCCCTGCTGTAATCTCCATAGGCTGTTGTTTTATAAATTCAGGATAATCCCCATAGATATTAAAAGCGCCTGTTTTTTCGTTACGTGTTACATTATTTGAACCCTGAAAACCTCCTAATTGATTACGAGGGGATACATATTTAAGTTGTGGCATTTTTTCCTGAAGGGTTGTTCTATCCTGAATTTTGAATTGTACTCTCCTCCCTTTATTTAGTCCTTTATAAGGCATAGAAGTACCCTGACCCCACATAAAAATAGAATTGGTTGCATAATCTCCAAAATCTCGCTCTACTCCATTACGTAACCCTTGGGTAAGCGCTAGTAAAACGATAAGGATAAGAATCCCCCAAAAAACGCCAAAAGCCGTAAGTAAGGTTCTAAATTTATTAGCATTTAAGGCTTCTAGTATTTCATTCCAACGTTCTTTATTAAACATAACCTTATCCTTTATATGCTTTCGCGAAAGCGTTAACAGAAAAAATACTATTCATCTCTCAAAGCTTCTATAGGTTTAATATTTGCTGCTCTATAAGCTGGCACAAACCCAGCTAAAGTTCCTGCAACTATAATGATAACAACAATAGTCATGGATGTCCAAAAATCTACAGAAGGATGCTTTATCATCTCATGCTCAATATTGGGTCCTATAAAAAACAGTAATGCATATCCCGTAAACAACCCTATAAAACCTGCGATTGCAGTCACAAATATTGCTTCCTGTAAAATCATGCCTATAATAGCAGCGGGAACAGCTCCTAATGCTTTACGAATGCCGATTTCTTTTGTACGTTCTTTAACGACTACAAGCATAATATTACCGACACCTACAATGCCTGCAATGATAGTCCCTATTCCTACAATCCAAAAAATAAGGCGTACCATATCGATAAGACTGTATATTTTACGGGCTTGCTTTAACGTATTATTTACGCGTATAGCAGCTAGGTCATCTGGTGCTATACTATATTTATTTCTAATATCATGTTCGATATTTGCTGAAAAGTTTTCAGACAGTTTTACGGCTTCATCAAATCCTTGAGACATATTAACCGTATATGCTAGTGAGCGTATTTGATCTCCTGCGTTAAATACACGTTGTGCTGCTCCTATTGGGACAAATACTCGTGACTCTTCTCTGCGTCCTCCAGGGTCTGAATACACGCCTACTACCTTAAAATTAATCCCTGCTATTTTAATATTTTCGCCTATTGGATCTTTTGACTTAAAAAGATCTGACTTTATTTGATTCCCAATAACAGCAACTTTTTCTTTATTATCCTGATCGTTTTGGTTTATAAAACGACCAGATATCATAGACTGGTTCTCAATAAATTGTTGATCAGGATGTGCACCTTCTAAACGATAATTATTAGTCTCACTACCATACACTACCTGCATACCCCATTGTGAGAACAGTCCTGTTTTATACTCAATGTCTTCCTCGTATTTATCATTAATCTCATTAAAGTCCGAGTTGTGTAATTGAATTCTCCTTCCTGGATTTAATCCTTTATAACTTTTAGTAGTTACCCTTGTTCGTATGAGTATACGATTGGTAGCATCTTCTTCAAATTGAGATCGCACACCATTTTGAACCCCATTGCTAAAACCTATAAGAATCATAAGTGTCAAAACCCCTATAAAAACAGAGAACATGGTAAGAAATGTTTGTAATTTATTCTTACTTAAGGTTTCAAAAATCTCTTGCCAACGTTCTATATCAAACATGAGCTTTAGCTAATATTTGGTTAACAGGACGATCATCTATAATTCGTCCATCCTTAAGGTTTACAATACGTTTGGTCATCTCGGCAATGTCTGGCTCGTGTGTTACTACAAGTATTGTTTTTCCTTCTTCATTGATTCCTTGTATAAGCTCCATCACTTCGTAAGAAGTTGTTGTATCTAAAGCTCCTGTAGGTTCATCTGCCAATAATACTTTGGGATCACTAGCCAATGCTCTCGCGATAGCTACACGTTGTTTCTGGCCTCCAGAAAGCTCACTAGGAAGGTGTGTCGCCCAATCTGCTAGCCCTACTTTTTCTAGGTAATGCATGGCTTTTTCTGTACGTTCTTTACGTTTCATACCTTGATAGTATAATGGCATAGAGACATTATCTAATGCATTCTTATAATTTATAAGATTAAAGGATTGAAAAATAAAACCAAGAAACTTGTTTCGGTATTGTGCCGCTACTTTCTCATTAAGGTCTTTTATAGGGACATTATCTAGTGTATAAGATCCGTGATCTGCCTCGTCTAACATTCCAAGAATATTAAGCAAGGTAGATTTACCAGAACCAGAAGACCCCATAATAGAGACCAATTCTCCCTCTTTTACGTTAAAGTCGATTCCTTTCAAAACGTGGAGTGAGTTACTCCCCATTTGATATGATTTATGCAAATCTTTAATTTGGATCATAGTCTACACATTGGTTACGCAATATTAGCAATGAAAAGCTAAAATTGTGTGAAATTGGTGTTAATACCTTTCCTCATAGAGGATACTCCTACACAAGGAGTCAGAAAATATCTGCGAATTACGTACTGATACATAGTCTTATGGAAAAGACCACGTATTTACAGACTTGTTGCAGTCTCGTTGGTATTATTTGGTAAAAGAGTCTTCAGCTAATTTCTCCGTGTCTTTTTTTCTTGATCTATAGACAAAATAGAAGACACCTCCTACGAGAATATATGGGATGACCATAAGATATTTAATCCCATTATTAATTCCTTTTGCGGTGCTATTATCTTCTTCAGATTCTAAAACAGCCCGACACATAGCACATTGAGTTGTTGTTATAGCAGTAGGTGAGATTATTTCTGCTTTCGCGAAAGCGGAAACAACAATCATAAAAACTACTATTATGCTTTTTTTTATGTTCATCTTACTTAATGTACGTAATATGGTGAAATCATAAGATACACTACAACTCCAGTAATAGCGACATATAACCATATTGGAAATGTGATTTTTGCAAGCTTCTTGTGCTTATCAAAACGCGCTGCTAATGCTCTTACATAAGTAAAAAGTACTAATGGGATAATCACAATAGAAAGCACAATATGGGTGATTAAGATAAAGAAATACAAATAACGTACAGCGCCTTCTCCTCCATAAGATGTCGAATCTGATGTCATATGATAAGCGACATACATCACTAAAAATAATACAGAGAGGAGTATTGCAAATTTCATCAATCGCTCATGAGTTTTACGATTGCCCTTTTTAATTTGAAGTACAGCAAGCACTAACACAATAGCTGTCAGTCCATTAATTGTTGCATATATGGATGGCAAAAAAGTAAGAGGCTCTACATCAAACCCAAAATCTTTAAGCTTAATACCAAATAAACCTGCTACTGCTAGTGGAATTACGACTGACAATACAACGATCAGTTTTTGATATTTCTTTTCGGTATTTGAAAGATCTTTACTCATTATTTTTGTAATAATTTTTTAATATCTTCTATCAGTATGTCTATTTCTGGAGCTTCTTCTCTCTCTCCTACAACAGCATCCATAGGAACAGACCCTCTGTAATAGGGCTTAGGGTTATTACCCGTGTCGTCAAGACGAGATCGTATAAATCCATTTTGATCTATCAACGCGAAAAGTCCAGAATGGTACAATCCGCTTTCAAGGTCGTCTTCTGTATTTGTAGCTAGATAGAACCCTTCATTAGAAAGCTTTAATATATCTGCTCTCTCTCCAGTCATAAAATGCCAATTAGGGTTTGTCACCCCATAATCAGTAGCATATTTTTTCATGACATCTGGTGTATCATGTTCAGGGTCTATAGAAAAAGAAGCAATCCCAAAGTTAGGTTCATCTTCAAACATTTTTGCAATAGCCTGTAAATTGTGATTCATAGGAATACAGATATCTGTACATCGTGTAAAGAAAAAATCAACTAAAAATACTTTTCCTCTATAATCTTTATCAGAGATCGTATCTTTATTTTGATCTACAAACTCAAAAGAAGGTACTTTTTTTTCTTTATCATTAATGGTGATATACAATAACTCGTCTTCATATTTTTCTTCAGATTCACCAACGGCATGCATACGCCCACCTCTTACAATATCATCATTTGCATATCTTTTAAAGATTCTAGGAATAAAAATAATTCCAAAAATGAGTACAATAAAAGCAATCCCTATGTATGTGTTTTTACGCATTATTTCTTCTCTCTACGTTGTTCTATTTTATCACTAGCATTATTATTTTTCTTAAGTGCTAATCTGTATTCTGCTAATATTATTTTAATATCATCTTTTATATAGCCCATTTCTACAGCTTGCGTAAAGTCATACCCATATCCATTAGCCTTTTTATCATCATGACCCGATCGTAACGCTAATGCTCTATCAATTATAAACACATTGGGATGACCTCCATTAGAGTCCAAACTAAGTGTAGTGCCTAAGCTTTCAAAATGTTTTTTTGCTTGTTCTTTTGTCGCTTGGACAAAGCGTATTTTAGACACGTCAAAGATTCTCCCAAGTTCTATTTTTAAATCAGAAATTACTTGTTCGCTTCCTGGCAACACAAAAAGTATGAGTTGAAAATCTTCGTATTTTACAAAATACTTATAGACCATCAAATTAAGGTTTGCTGTATATCCTATATTAGAAGTAAGATTATCTCCTAAATATCCTACTATAGACACATGATCTTTTAAGGTTAAAGGCGTATCTGAAGAGTGTCCTGCAGTCTTAATCTCTCGTGTAGTAACCGTTATGACATCTGCAATTTTTTCTGTAACTATAGGAAGCTTTGCAAAGTTATATATTCCTGAAGAAAAGAATAAATAGGCCACGATGGGCAGAACAAAAAGTGCAATAAGCACTAATTTCTTTTTCATAGTACTTTGTGTTTTATGTCACCTACATCAGGTATCTGGATTATTTCGAGAATACATGTAGGGGTATTGCTAAAAAAAGCGGTTATAAAAACCGCTTTTCAATGATATTAAAAATCCCAACTCTGGAATCCTGTATCGTATACATCAAAAATATAGTCACCTTCTGTTAATAAGATAAACACAAGGTACAAGATTAGGAATACAGCTGTCCAAACAACCATACGTCTTAATGCTTTTACTTCATCACGCATGTGCATGAAATCCCAAGTAATGTAATATGCTTTAAATATGGTAAGAATAATGAAAATCCAGTTAAGGTATTTCATTCTTATAAATGTATTCTCAACAAGAGAAGCTGGCTTATAAATACCTAAAACAACTTCTACAAGAGTTACAATTGTAAGTACAACAAGTACTCCCCATATTTTTGTTATGTTGGACTTAAATTTTAAAAGTCCTCTGAAAATTTCTAATTTATGTTCGTGTGCCATTTTTATAAAATATCTTTTTTCAACTTTTTGTGTAATAAATACAATCTATTGAGATTCTAGCCTTCGCGGGAATAAAATTATACAAGATAGAAGAAGGTAAATACGAATACCCATACTAAATCTACAAAGTGCCAGTACAAACCTACTTTTTCAACCATTTCATAATGACCCCTACGCTCATAGGTTCCCACAATCACGTTAAAGAAAATGATAATGTTGATCATGACTCCTGAGAATACGTGAAATCCGTGAAATCCTGTAATAAAGAAAAAGAAATCTGCAAATAGCGGAGTTCCGTACTCATTATGTCTAAGATTTGCTCCTTCTACAATTAATGCCGCATCTCTATTTAAGCGCGTTAAAGATTCTTCTCTACTAAGCACCGTCTTTTCTCCTTTATCAGTAAGTGTTTGTGTACGGATTAAGAGATTAGGGTTTGCTGCAAATCCTGCTTTAACTTCTTCTATAGTAAATTCAGATCGTGTTCCTTCAGATTCATACCAGATTCCGTTCTTGCGTTCTTGCTGTGCTCTTTCTGTAGGTATTGTGGTTGCAAAGTCTTCTAATGCTACACGATTACCATCTGTATCTAAAAACTGTAAAATCTTACCTCCTTTAGTTTCAACAGCTCCATACTCCCCTTTAATAAAAGTATTCCACTCCCAAGCTTGTGAACCTACAAATATGGCTCCTCCTATAATCGTAAAGAACATGTACCAGATTACTTTATTCTTTTTCATATGATGACCAGCATCTACGGCAAGTACCATAGTTACAGAAGACATAATAAGAACAAAGGTCATAAACGCCACGTAAATCATTGGATAACTCTCATGAGTAAACGGAACGTGGGTAAATACTTCGTCTGCAATAGGCCAAGCATCTATAAACTTGAATCTAGAAAAGCCGTAAGCAGCAAGGAATCCTGAAAATGATAATCCATCGGATACGATGAAAAACCACATCATTAGCTTTCCATAACTTGCCTTAAGAGGCTGGTTTCCACCGCCCCAAGTATTACCTTCGCTTGTTGTATTTGGTACAGTAGCGCTCATAGTGACATTTTGGTTAATTTATCGTTTGCAAAAATAGGTATTTTCTATGCGTATTTCAAAGATTAAATAAGGATTTATCATAACCCCCTTGAAAGTTTTTTAACTAGAATTAATGATTAACCATTGAAGATTAAATATTACTGATTTTTGAAATGAAAAATAGTGTTCCAAAGACTAACAAACGGTGTTTAATATCGAAACTTATTACTGAATAATAATTCTTTTAGTAATTGCTTGCCTAGAAGTACTTACTGTTATAAAATAAACTCCAGAAGCCAGATGACTCACGTCTATTTGATTGCTGTCTCTTTTGAAAGGCTGTAGCACTGTTTTTCCTTGAATATTTCTAATGTTAATTTCGAGAACATCTATATTTGTTGGAATTTGCACATAAAGTAGATCCTTAGATGGGTTAGGGTATATTTTAATCTCTTCTAATCTGTTTTCTTCTAGACCTAAGATGGTGAAGTTTTCATACCAAGCTATCTTATCGTCATTACGAGAAGCAGACACCATATCATTATCCCCATCATTATCAAGGTCTGCAGCAATGACCCATCGGGTAGAATCTGCATTGTTATTTAAGATTTGTGGAACTCCAAAAGCACCTAGCCCATCTGTGTTTTCATATCATGCCACGATATTATCTACCCAATAGCCGTTATCTTTTGCCCATGTAAACATAGAGTTTTGAGGTGCAGTATTGGCTCCACTTAAATTGTAATATCCATCAGGATCATCTTCTATGACAGGCCTATTAAATGAATCCATTCCTGTATATTTAAAAAATATATTTGACGCTTCATATTCAAGGTTTAATTTCCGAATAGACCTCATCACAGTATCTGGACCAGTCTCACCTCCTCTATAACCACCTTCAAACACATAATCTGCATTACTACCATCTGGTAAATTAATCTGCTAGTAAAACACATTTACTACGACAGGAGCCGTAGACTGCTGTGAACCAGCAGTATTTAAA
>JBLHOX010000099.1:0-8811 GCA_047623725.1 Dokdonia sp.
ATATAATATCTTTCTAGTGAAACAACATGAGGAGTAAGCTCAACTAAAATCAATGACAGATGAATAATGTGTTTAAAAAATTCTACAGATCTTTTTATAATAGAACCTCAGGTTTTATTCCTACAAAACCCATCAATCAGAATATCTATCCAGGTGATTTTTTTCAGATTCGTAATGGAGAAATAATTTTACTCGGAAACATATACCGCAATGGGATTGTGGCACAAGAGGATTGTATCCTACAAAATGGGATTGCCTTAAATGGTGCTCATTGGAATTTTAGTGAAGGTGTTTCAAAGCCCTATTCTGGAAGAGATAAAGGGAATAATATTATAGAAGGAGAATTTGAATTTTGTAAACAAGTCTTGGCTTTTGATTCATTTGGAAGTTTTTTCTTTAGTGGTCAACATCCAGAATCTGTGAAAATAGTGAACTGGAATGAGATAGAACAACAACTCATTATTAAGCTTACACAAACATTTTATTCTTTTAGAGAATTATATGTAGTTACAGAAAGTGCTGTAGCTTCAGAGTGGACACTTGCCGTAGCGGGATCTGATAAAGCAGAACTAGAAATAGCCACAGAATCAGAAAGTTTTGGATTGGTAGACTTATTTAGCGATACCAGTGCAAAAACGATTCAGGCGAGAGATATTGAGTATTACCATAAAGAGACCAAAAAGAAGCCTTCTTTTTTTAAAGCAAAAAAGTTAGCCGTTCAGCAAGAAAAACTGGATGTGTTTATAAGTGACTTAATCAGAGAAAACTCGAAAAAAGTAGATTGGGCAAATGATTTTTTTGAATATGATTTTTATCATGACACGGTACATTTTCCCAGTTCTGTAAGCATGACTGCACAAGCATGTGTGCTAGATATGTTACAGGCTAATCAATTAAATCCTAATACCGCATTGTCCTATTTTAAATGGGAAGACGCAAATCTAGATGATATAGAAAAACTCTTTATGACTTATGGAAACTAGAACGCCACTCAGCATTATATATCAAGAAATAGAATGGTTAGAAAAAGTAATACATCATGCCATAGGTATATATCTACAACAAGAAGGTCACCATAAGGATTGGAGAGAAATTCCTATACCAGATTATACAGACGTAGATCTACCTTATGCTAATAGCATTAAGGATTGGGAGTTAAATGTGTACGAACGTCTCACCGTAGTATTAGCGCTAGCACCTCATATACGACCCGAAGCTCTTGATATCTTTTTTGGTAAAAATAAGCTCTATGATAGAGGCTTTACAGAGTTTGGAGGAATGATAGATAAGCATCACAGTGGTTTTTTACCAACAGGACAAACCTTGCTATTTATTGCGACATCTACAGATATAGAAGCAAGAGGTGACATCATGAAAGCGTTAGGAGGAGATTCTATTTTATATAAAGAGCAAGTCATATCACTAGAAAAAGCAGCCTCTTTTGTGCCTAAACATAATGGTGTATTACAACTTAATGACCGTTGGCTTGATTATTTTATGACAGGAGAAAAACCTAAAATAACACATGATGCTACATTTCCAGCGGTACAATTACACACCCATTTAAATTGGGAAGATTTAGTCCTTAATGATATTGTGATGGATCAAGTATTAGAAATCAATGCTTGGTTGGAACACGGAAAAACATTAATGAGTGATTGGGGATTGTATAAGAAAATAAAACCCGGATATAGGGCTTTATTTTACGGCCCACCAGGCACAGGAAAAACCTTAACAGTGTCATTATTAGGAAAAGCATCTGGAAGAGAAGTATATAGAGTAGACCTATCTATGATTGTTTCAAAATATATTGGAGAGACAGAAAAAAACTTATCTAAGATATTTGACATTGCACAATACCAAGATTGGATTCTCTTTTTTGATGAAGCCGATGCCTTGTTTGGCAAACGTACCGAAGCAAATTCTTCTAATGACAGACACGCTAATCAGCAGACGTCCTATTTATTGCAGCGTATAGAAGATTTTCCAGGAGTTGTTGTCCTAGCATCTAACTTAAAAGCAAATATGGATGATGCCTTTACAAGGCGTTTCCAATCAATGATTCATTTTAGTATACCTAGTCCAGAAGAACGTTTTAGGTTATGGAGTCATGCATTTTCTGATACCTGTACATTACACCCAGAAATAGACCTTCAAAAAATTGCACAAGAGTATGAACTTGCAGGAGGTGCTATTATTAATATTTTGAGATTTTGTGCATTAACTGCGATCAAAAGAAATGATACGGTAGTTACCTCACAAGAATTGCTAGCAGGATTGAGAAGAGAGTTTAAAAAAGAAAATAAAACCATCGCGATACTACAATAAATTAATAGTAAACACCTAGAAATGAGTAAGGAAAAACATCATCACAAAACGCATCATTTGCTATTGCATTTTGGACCTTGGATAGAAGATCTTCCAGAAGATGAGGTGTTGGTGCTTATTTCCGTTGCGCTTAATTATTGTGTACTCCATGAAGAGATTAAGATTAAAGGATATTTAATTACAAGAAGTCACTTATGCCTTGTCATAAAGTCTCATAAACATAGTATACACCATATACTTACGGTACTTTCAGAACAAATAGCATCTGGTGTATATGCGTATTTAAAACTCATGTATGAAGAAGATGATGAAGAAAAAGTGATCTACCTACATGACCAGTATAGTATGTTTACAAAGCATACATTACAGAATCGTTATTTAATACAACTCATTACAGGAAAGGATGTTAAACTACCTTATTATAGTCCGAAGTTAGCACGATTAAAGAGTTTAACGCATAATTACAACTATTGTTCAGTACCAGATTATACAGGCGCAAAAGGACCTGTAACAGTTTATATACCTGAAAAGAAATCGCATGGACTATAAAAAACAAGCACAACCTCAAAAAAGAAATGAAGAAGGTAGCCAAGAGACTTCTTCTAGAGCAGTAGGTGGTAAAGGCATCTTTTTGGAAGACAATAGAAGCACCCATACCATACAGCAAAAAACGGCGGATGCTTTAGAAAACAGACACAGTGATGCACCTATCCAAAAAAAAGAAAATAATACTGGGCTTCCAGATAGCCTTAAGTCTGGTATCGAAAATCTTTCTGGGTATGCGATGGATGATGTAAAAGTACATTACAACTCTAATCAGCCCTCACAGCTCAATGCACATGCCTATGCTCAAGGCACCGATATACATCTCGCTTCTGGACAAGAAAAACACCTAGCTCATGAGGCTTGGCATGTTGTGCAACAAAAGCAAGGACGAGTACGCCCGACCATGCAAATGAAAAGCAAGGTGAACATCAATGATAATGAAGGATTAGAAAAAGAAGCCGATGCCATGGGAGAGAAGGCGTTGCAATCTAAGATTATTGAAGTTGAAGCAAGTAACCATATAACACAACTGGTTTCTACACATAAAAATTCATCAACGATTGCTAATAAAACGATATACTCAAATACAGTACAATTTAAAAGAAGTAAAAACCCAAATAGGCAAGATGAAGTTTTTTATAAAACGGCACCAGATGTTGAAGGAACAGACCTAACTGAACATCACATAGTACCCCATGCACTCTTGGTTTTAGCTAAGAAAAAACTTAAAAAAAAATCTTCTGTTGAATTAGAATTAATGCCTGCTTGGGGAGAAGTGACAGTAAGACAAATGATTAACCTAAATGCAGGTTGGAAGATTAAATGGATTAATGATTATAATACTACACATGAAGATGCTCCAATTGGATTAGGTGACTTGGCGTCTAATGTTATAGGAGATCTACAAGAATTTTTGCAAGGCAGTGCTATTAGTGACGACAGGCGAGCTGGTGGTCGACTTCGAGGGGCAGAAGAATCTTTTAAAGGAGGTGATGAAGAAGAAGATGGCTGGGGAGAACCTTTTTATGAGTGGATGCCTGGAAATATTGTTTTAGGTCCTACTATGAGAACGCATGATCAACATGACGGGATGGCTCTAGATAAAGAGTTATTACATCTGTTTGGGCGATTAGGAGATGAAGAACACGTAGAAGCCTGTGTAAGACTTGATGAAGTTTGTAGATTAATTGTAGACTCAGATACACCTAATGATTATATAGAAAGATTTGATAATGATGTTAGAGCAGTAAATCAATTTGAATATACCCCATATCAGGAAAATCAAGCACAATGGGTTATTGATGCTGAAGAGGAATATGCAGTAGAAGGATATGCAGGTAACCAATAATTAAGGTTTAATGGGTCATTTTCCTTCCCAATCCATTTTCAAGTGTCGGATATTAAAATTACATTTGTTTTGAAACGCATGATTCTTTTTATATGGCTGGAAATACCTACGGAACACTTTTTAAACTAACTACATTTGGAGAATCACACGGGAAAGCTATAGGAGGCATCATAGATGGTTGTCCTTCTGGTCTGGAACTTGATTTTGATGCAATACAGCAAGAGCTAGAGCGTCGTAAACCCGGGCAATCCAAAATTGTTACTCAACGTAAAGAACCTGATACAGTAAGTTTTCTTTCAGGAATTTTTGAAGATAAAACAACAGGAACTCCCATAGGATTTGAGATTGTAAACACCAATCAGAAGTCAAAAGATTATTCACACATCAAAGACACCTATCGTCCTAGTCATGCAGATTATACGTATGATCAAAAATATGGCACCCGTGATTATCGGGGTGGAGGTCGTTCTTCGGCACGTGAGACAGCGAGTAGAGTAGTCGCAGGAGCTATTGCAAAACAATTTTTAAAAGACATTAAAATACATTCCTATACTTCTGCGGTGGGAGAACTAGAGATGGATATTCCGTACCAAGAGCTCGACTTTAGTAAGATTGATAGTAATGACGTGAGGTGTCCTGATGACGCTTTCGCGAAAGCGTTTATAGACAGAATAAAAGAAATCAGAAAAGAAGGAAATACCATAGGAGGTGTGATTACTTGTGTGATACAAAACGTTCCTGTAGGATTAGGCGAACCCGTATTTGATAAACTCCACGCCGAGTTAGGAAAAGCGATGTTATCTATAAATGCCGTCAAAGGATTTGAATACGGTAGTGGTTTTGAAGGTGCCAAAATGAAAGGAAGTGATCATAATGATATCTTTAATGCAGACGGAAGCACTAAAACTAATCTAAGTGGCGGTGTACAAGGAGGTATAAGCAATGGGATGGATATCTATTTTAAAGTGGCGTTCAAGCCTGTAGCAACCATTATGCAAAAACAAAAAACGATAGATGCCGATGGTAATATCGTAGAGATGCAAGGTAAAGGAAGACACGACCCATGTGTTGTGCCAAGAGCGGTGCCTATTGTAGATGCCATGGCAGCACTTGTTATTGCTGACTTTATGCTAAGAAACAAATCAATCAAGTTATAATGTATGTATTTCCCATTGAAAAGGGAGGTTTAATAAGAGAATACGAATAAAACTAAGGAGGATGAGATTTCCGCCTTCGTGATTCAAACATTTCTCGTGAAGACGGGAAACTTGATAATAAATTAGAACAATACGTTAGGGTGTATGAGATTTCCGCCTTCGTGATTCAAACATTTCTCGTGAAGACGGGAAACTTGATAATAAATAGAACAATACGTTAGGGTGGATGAGATTTCCGCCTTCGCGGAAATATATAGTATATGAAAAAAATAGCACTGCACTGGAAGATTATTATTGGATTAGTATTAGGAGTTATATGGGCTTTATTATCAAGCTCTTTAGGCTGGAGTACATTTACCATTAATTGGATAGCCCCTTTTGGAGATATCTTTATTAATCTTCTTAAACTCATTGCGGTGCCTTTAGTTTTGTTCTCTATTATTAATGGAGTCGCTGGGATAGGAGATCCTAATAGTCTAGGTAGAATGGGAGGGAAGACGCTACTTGCATACTTAGCAACAACATTACTGGCTGTTGCCTTAGGACTGGTGCTTGTAAATATTATACAACCAGGAAAAATGGTAGATGATGCTAGTCGTATAGATAACAGAATAAGCTACGAGTTATGGGCGCAAGCAGAAGGCGTAGCCATCAAAGACGGGATTCATTTCTTAGAAGATGATCAATATAAAGATCGTATTGCAGCGGTTACAGAGAGAGAAAAAAATAAAACCATAGACGAAGCAGTGTCTTCACGCCTTAAAACGGTAGCCGATAATAAGAATGCAGGACCTTTAAAACCTTTGGTAGACTTAGTTCCTCAAAATATTTTTCAATCACTTACGAATAACGGACTCATGTTACAGGTGATTTTCTTTGCACTCTTCTTTGGGATTAGTTTATTATTTATTCCTGATGAGAAATCGGCACCTGTTATTAAAATCGTAGATAGTCTCATGGAGATCTTTCTTAAGATGATTGATTTTGTGATGCAGGCAGCTCCGTTTTTTGTCTTTGCGCTACTCGCAGGAGTGATCAGTAAAATGGCAGGAGATGATATAGGGAAAGTAATAGAGATTTTTAAAGGACTTTCTTGGTATTCTCTTACGGTGGTTATAGGACTTGGGTCTATGATATTTTTGGTATATCCTTTGATTATGAAATTATTGGTTCGTGTGATTCCTTATAAAGGATTCTTTAAAGCAATGGGACTTGCGCAAACTACAGCATTTTCTACTTCAAGTAGTGCTGCGACACTTCCTGTAACGATGGAGTGTGTGGAAGATAACTTAGGTGTAGATAAGAAAATAACGAGCTTTGTATTACCTATCGGTGCTACCGTAAACATGGATGGTACTGTATTGTACCAAGCAATTGTAGTGGTTTTTCTTGCACAATTCCACATGATAGACCTTACCTTGGGACAGCAACTTACGATTGTTCTTACAGCAACGCTTGCCTCAATAGGATCGGCAGCGGTTCCTAGTGCAGGTTTGGTCATGCTTATTGTCGTACTTGGATCTGTAGGATTAAATCCTGCTTGGATTGCTATTATTTTTCCTGTAGATCGTATTCTAGATATGTGTCGTACCGTGGTGAATGTAACGGGAGATGCAACTGTTTCTTCTATTATAGCAAAAGGAGAAGGGATGCTAAACTATGACCCAACAAAAGACCCTGATGATGCTTTTGATCCTGAGAAATAGTACTATAGGATAAAAAATAGTTAAAAATTATAAACGGAAGTCAAAATTATTTGTAATTTGCAAGCACTTAAAGTTTAGATGTCTATATGCGTGGATGCTACTTAATCCACTATAGTCATGCAAAAAAGTATATTACAGATTGTCTTTTTATTTTTTATTAGTATTTCTTATGCTCAAGTTGGGATAGGAACTACAACGCCTTCGGCTGCTTCTATGTTAGAAGTAAGTCCAACACCTGATGGTGGTATTTCTTTTAGAGGTCTAATGCCTCCAGTAATGACAATTGCACAAAGAGATTTAATAAATGTAGCGACTACAGATGCAGGCTTACTTGTTTTGATTAATGATTCTGTGGTTGGGATACAATGTTTGCAATTTTATACAGGAACTACTTGGGTGTGTACAAATGACTCCTCGGGTACAGGGTTTACAGTCTTTGCGGCTCAAGATTTTGACGCAACGACTTCTTGGAATTTTACCTTAACACCAACAACTTATAGTATTCCAGCGCTAGAAGATATATGGGCAGTCGTAGGAACATTAGACCATATAACAGGATTTACAGGTAATTTTCTAGGATGTAGTGATCTGGATAATCCTATATCTGGATCCAATGTAGATCACATGATTGCTTTTGATAATGTAGATATATCTGCTGCTACAGCTGCTAAAGTAAGTTTTGACTACGATATTTTTGAATTTGATACAGGCGATAGGGTTTCTTATGAATTGTTTTATGATGATGTGGGGCAAGGAGTATCTACAGTTTTAGCAGGAAATAGTGATGCTTCTTTACGTGGGGCACTCACTTTTAATATTCCTAATACAGTCACGAATGTTCGTATTACGGTGATTATTAACCAAAGTGGGAATGAGGATAAAGCTGGATTTGATAATTTTAGAGTATTTGAATGATTTTTAAACATAATACTTGGAAACATATTTATTCTTTAATCATAATTAGTATATTTAATTTATCTAAATAACTGTATATGAATGTTTGTTATATTATGTATCCATGGGAAGAAATGGATCCCGAAAATGATACCACCCTTTCTTTAATTCATGAATGTGTAAAACGTAACCACGGTGTTGCGATTACCACACCTGCAAATCTCACCATTAGGGATAGTGAAACATTTGTTTTTTGTAAGGCCATCAATAAAATGGAAAAGGTGCCTGCTAATCTTAAGTCCTTTCATAAAAATGCAATATTACGAGAAGAGATGTTACCTCTTGCAGGGTTTGATGTGATTATTTTACGTAGTAATCCGCCATTGGATATGATCATGTTAAATTTCTTAGACTCTGTAAAAGATGACGTGTTTATTATGAACGATGTAGATGGAATACGTCGAGCAAATAATAAATTATACACCGCTGCTTTTGAGGATAATACCCGTGATTTTATACCTCGCACACACGTAACAAAAAATAAAGACTATTTGATCAACATGATTAGGGAGTCAGATGAAGATAAAATGATCTTAAAACCTTTGAATGGTTTTGGAGGGTCTGGTGTTATTTTGATAGAAAAACGCGCCATGTCTAGTATCCGTTCATTACTTGACTTCTATATAGATAATAAAGATGGGACAACAAATTATGTAATCCTTCAAGATTACATTCCTGGAGCAGACCAAGGAGACGTACGTATCCTTATCCTTAATGGAAAACCTATTGGTGCCATGAAGCGTGTACCTGGAGATGATGACCACAGATCAAA